>CAIYRG010000185.1 GCA_903928515.1 uncultured Alphaproteobacteria bacterium
CCACGATGCGGGCGGGCGTTTGTCGGTATTGGCTGCGTTTGCCGGTTTCTTGAAGCGCAAGACGAATTGATCGGTTTTGTCGTGCATCGCGGGATCGACCGCGGCCTTGCTGTGATCGTCCTGCGCATTGGCGAGCACTTTGCTTTCGCCATCGAGCACGAAGCCCGCCGCGATCACTTCTGCTTTCACTGCGTCCACATCAACCCGATGCAGAATCTCGGCTTTCGTGAAGCCTGTGCCTTTGGCGCTTGCGTGATCGAGGATGAAATAGACGCCACCGTTTTTCAACGCGCGGAAGATGGCGCGATCCACCGCGCCGACATCGGGTGTTTCCAACGCGCCGGTGTGCAGATCGTGATAATTGTCGCTCGTCCATACGGCATCGAGCTGCTCGGGAACGGCGAACTGGCCTTTGTATTGCGTCAGCGCTTCCCACACCGTGGTGACGTTGGAATATTCGCGGATGTTTTCGAGCGCGAGCATGTCATCCACCGGACGGTGCGGAGGAGGCAGGCCTTTCTTGAGATTTGCCGCGATCTGATCGCGCACATATTGCGGATTGGCGCCGCCATGCGGAACGAACGCATAGACATGGCCGTTGGGTCCGACGAGGTGCGAAAGGATCAACGTATAATAGCCGTTTCCCGGCATGAAATCGGCAACCTTGTCGCCGGGCTTGATTCCGGAGAACGCGATCACTTCGGCAGGCTTGCGCAACGCATCGCGATCCTGGTCCGCGAATGGGCGGCCCGGATAATTCACGGCATCCGTTACCGCTTTCGGAATGGCTTGCGCCGCCGCGTCGGCGACATGCGGCGCTAATAAGCTTGCTGCAAAGAATGCTGCGGCGATTGGTTTGGATGAATTCATTCTTGCCCCCGGAATGCGCGCTTTCACGCGCGAAAACATCACCACAGAATATTCCCCTTCAGAACGGTGTAGGTGCTTGTCTCGCCCACCGCATTGGTCGATGTCCAACTGTCGCCGAGCTTGCGGGCAGGGCGCGGATGACAAACGACGAAGTTGCGTTGCTCGGCCGGAAATTGATGCAGCATGCAATTGTTGCCATCGGCATTCCAAAACACCGTGCCGGCCTGCATATCGTTATGGCCGAACTCCTGATACGTGCCGTTCTCATGATAGAACACGCGCCGCTCGGTCGGGAGGCCTTGCGCACCGACATAGGTGTTGCCGTAGAGACCTGCGAGCGGATCTTGTTTCGGGCGATTGTCGCTCGGTGCGCCTGCAGGCTTCTTGAAGCGCATTACATATTTGTCGCTCTCGTCATACATCGCACCTTCATTGGCGGGCTTTGTATGATTGTCGTCGGGGTTGGCGAGAACGGCGCTATCGCCATCGAAGGTGAATCCCGCTGAGATCACTTCGGCCTTTACGGCATCGGCTTCGGTGCGGTGCAATGTGTCGGTGACATCGAAGCCCGCGCCCTTCCTGGCGGCGTGATCGATCACGGTAAACGTGCCGCCGGGCTTCAAGCTGCGGAAGATCGCTTTGTCGAAGGCCGCAACGTCGAGGCCTGCTTTGCCGTCGGGCGAGCGCGGCATGTCGTGCAGATCGTGGTACTCGCCGGCCGTGAACACCACGTCGACCTGCTCGGGCAGGCCGAATTGTTCCTTGGTGTCCTGTTGCCAGGGCATTTCCCAGATCGTGACGACATTGTTGTATTCGGCGATGTTCTGGATCGCGAGGATCGGCGCGACGGGCAGGGGCGGCGGCGTTTTGCCCGCCTTTTCCATGGCTTCGCGGCGGGCCTTCAATTGCTCTTCGGTGCCGATGATCGGCACGAACGGGTAGACCTTGCCCTTGGGCCCGGCGAGTTTCGCGAAGATGCGGGTGTAGTAACCATCACCGGGCATAAGTTCGGCAACTTTGTCGCCGGGCTTCGCGCCGGTGAAGGCGATCACCTGTTCGGGCTTGCGCTTGGCATCGCGCACCAGATCCTGTGGCGGACGGCCGGGATCGGCCACGGCGGTCTTCACCGCGTCGGAAACCGAATCGGCAGCCTTCGCAGGAATCACCCCCAGCGCGACGGGCAAGAAAATCGCCGCCAGTAGAGGCTTGTAAGAATTGGACAAACTCACAAAAGCCGGCACGGCCGAACAGGCCTGCCGCGAAGCCCACGCGTTTTTCCGCGCGCGCCGAGCGCCCTTCCGATATGACAAGAATCCCTCCCCAGGGTGGTTTTGTTCGAGATCTTCTGCCTCTGAACGGCGAGAAGCTTAACCGAGAACCACGCGCGCGTCACGGGGTGGAACAGGCGTTTTTGGGGGTCTGCAACCGCCTGAAAAATCCCGCCAATTCGGCTATTGACGCTAGGTGCCCCCACGGATATACACCGCCCACTTCGCGACAGGCTGTCGATCTGATCGAAACGCTGTCTGAAGTTAGTGACGCTTTCTAGAGAAGCGCGACCCTTGGCGAAAAGCCCGGGTCCTCCGCTGTTCTGAGGCCAACCTCGGTTTTTCCGAGGATGGCCTTTTCGGTTTGTTTCATTCGCTGCACCGGGATGTTCCGGTGGGGCCGAAGACGGGAAGAAGAGACGGATGCCGACGGTCAATCAATTGATCCGCAAAGGGCGGACCAGCCAAACCAGCCGCAACAAGGTTCCGGCGCTGAAGAACTGCCCGCAAAAGCGTGGCGTCTGCACGCGCGTCTATACGACGACACCGAAGAAGCCGAACTCGGCGTTGCGCAAGGTTGCGAAGGTCCGTCTGACCAATGGCTTTGAAGTGG
>CAIYRG010000186.1 GCA_903928515.1 uncultured Alphaproteobacteria bacterium
AATAGTCTTCGAGCATGTCCCAGTTCTGCTTGCGCGTGAACGTGCGGTGATAGGTCCAGGCTTGCGTCAGCGCGACCTTGCTGTCCTGCGTGGTGGTGTATTCCATCTTCTCCGCGCCCTTCGCATCGACGGGCAAAACATGGATGCGCTCGACCATATGCAGGCCATCGCCTGCGGGCATGCCGTAGAACATCTGGATGTCGGGGCGCAGACCCACCGTATCCACCACCAGCGTGTCGCCTTCCCAATGCGCGGTGGAGTGGCCGTTGAACGACAGCTCCAAATGCGCAGGATGCGGACGCCCATCGGTGTAGAAGCGCCGCGTCTGGCTGTTGTTCGCTTCCATAAGTACTTCGCCGGGGATGTAGGCGATCTCATAACCGGCACCAGCCGCTTTCATCATCTGCGGCGCGCCGCGTGGTCGGCAATGGTAGATGTCGCTCGGCGTGTCGCCGCCAATATCGCGCAGATGATACAGGAACTTCATGTAGGTGGCGCGATCGGCGGTGAGCGGAAGCGGCTCACCGGTGACGGCTTCGTTCGGCTGCTGGTCGAAATTCCAGAAGCCGGACCAATCCGGTAATTTGGCGAGCTCTTGCCAATCGGCCTGAGACGCGGGGCCCTTATAGGGCGGTGCTGGCGTGCGCACCGGGGCCTTCATGTCGGTGGAGGCCCAAAGCTGCGCCTGCGTCGGGTGATAATTTTTGACATCGTAGGTCGCGTGCGATTGCGCGAGGCACACATATTCCGCCGGCGACCATTCGCGGTGACGCGTGTAGGTGATCTTATAGCTGTAAGGCTTCGTCAGAGCGGCAGCGCCGGACAGCGTGATGTCGTCTTCGAGCTTGTCGCCGACGAGATGAATGCGCTCCGACACTTTCAAGCCGCCGCCGTTCAGAACGCCGGGCACGATATCGGTGTCGTCGAGAAGGCCAATCGTTTCGATGACGAGTGTGTCGCCGTCCCACTTGCCAACCGAGAAACCCGCGAAGCCGTCGATTTCGGCTTCTTCCGGCAACGCGCGGCCGTCGGTGTGGATGTCGCGGTTCTCTTGCGCTTCCGAGTTCACATAGATGTGGCCCGGCGCGTAGATGATCTCTATCAGCGGCCCGGTGTGCGACATCGACAGCGGCAGACCGCGCGGACGGCAGAATTTGTCGCGCGGCAGATCGGCTTTGCCTTTGGCCTTGGCGCGCGCCTTCACAAGTTGGGCTGCAGCTTCTTTGGTCAGCGGCACATCGACTTTTGCATTCAGCGGCGAAGGCATCGGATCGGCAAGCCATGCGCCGGACCAATCCGGCAATTTGGCGAGCGCACCATACGCGGCGGCATCGTGCGGCACGACCGGGGCGGGGTTCTCGGGTTCAACGTCCGGCGGGCGTTGGGGCCTATCGGCCTGCGCGGCCAAAAGGGCAGTGCTGACCATGGCAATGAGGGCGGTACACGCGGCCGCGGACACAAATCTGAACATGAAAAGCACTCTCCCTGAGCGGGGTCTTTGCCCCATCGGCCGATTATGCCCGAGTCTTCGGCGGCCATTATTTTGCACGATAATGTCGTCAGCGTTGTGTCGTAAAGCCAGCCAAAAATATAGCGCCGTTTCGGGCGTTCGCAGGCGCGGTAAGGCCCGGAAAATGGCGAAGAGAAGCGCTTCGCAGCCTCGCTGGGACTGCCGCGAAAATAGGCGGTAGAGAAATTCTAAGGCCGTTCAGTCCGCGAACGGATTCTTGCTGGTGCGAACGGAGAATCGCAGGGGCGTTCCGTTCAGCCCGAAATGCTTGCGCAAGGCGTTGCCGAGATAGCGCATGTAGCTTTCGGGGAGCGCTGTGAGCTGGTTGCCGAACAGGACAAAGGACGGCGGCCGGGCCTTCGCCTGCGTCATGTAGCGGATCTTGATATTGCGGCCATGCACCGCCGGGGGCGGGTGGCGCGACAGCGCATCTTTCAGGAAGCGGTTCAACTCTGACGTGGTGACGCGCGAGTTCCAGATTTTGTCGGCCTCCATCACCGCGGGCATCAGGCGTTCCATGCCTTGGCCGGTGATCGCGGACAGCATCAGCATCTGTGCGCCCGCCACCTGTGGCAGCAACCGCTCCAGCTTCTCGCGCAGATCGGCGAGCAGGCGTTGCCGGTCGTCGACCAAATCCCATTTGTTCACGACGAACACGATAGCCCGGCCTTCGCGCGAAATGAGGTCGGCGATGGTGAGGTCTTGCTTCTCGAAAGGCTGCATCGCGTCGATCGTCATGATCACGCAATCGGCAAAGCGAAGGGCTTCCAACGTGGAGCCGACCGAAAGCTTTTCCAACGGCTCCTCGATGCGGGCCCTCCTACGCAAGCCTGCCGTGTCGTGCAGCAGAATTTCGCGTCCGTCCCATTCCCAACGCGCCGCGACGGCATCGCGCGTGGTGCCAGCCATGGGGCTCACCAGCGCGCGTTCCTCGCCGACCAGCCGGTTGAGCAGGCTCGACTTGCCGACATTGGGGCGCCCGACAATGGCGAGCCGCAGAGGCCGCTTGGCCTCTTCGCCCTCAGCGGGTTCTTCTTCGCGTGCTTCGTCGTCGCGCTGCTGTTGCGCCATGCCTTCGGTGTAAGGGAGCAGCGCATCGAACAATTCCGCCATGCCCAGACCATGCTCGGCAGAGAGCGCTACGGGATCGCCGAATCCGAGGCGATAGGCTTCGGCGGCACCGGGTAGCGAGGCCCGCGCTTCGCTTTTGTTGGCGGCGATGATGACGGGTTTGGATTTGCGCCGCAGCGTGCTGGCGACGATCTCATCGCCGGGCGTGACGCCTTCGCGGGAATCGATGACGAACAGCAGAACGTCTGCGGCTGCGATGGCCTTCTCGGTTTGCGCGATCATGCGCGCTTGCAGGCTTTCCACCGGTCCGTGTTCGAAGCCGGCGGTATCGATCAGGCGATAACGGATGCCGCCGATTTCCACATCCGTGCTGGCGCGGTCGCGCGTGACGCCCGGTGTGTCGGCGACGATGGCGATCTTCTTGCCGGCAAGCCGATTGAACAACGTCGATTTGCCGACATTGGGCCGGCCGACGATGGCAAGTGTCAGAAGCGCGGGCGAGCTGCGCATATCAACGTCCTGTCCCGCGAAAATCTGTCGCGCTTATCGTAGCGCGAGCAGTTGCGCGTCGTCCGTCAAAACGTAAAGGGTGCCATTGGCGACCACCGGTGCAACGCGCGAGCCTTCGGGCAGATCGGCTTCACCTTGTTTCTCGCCGGTGAAAGCGGACAGCGCCACGGCTTTGCCGTCGGAGGACACGAGCAGAAGCTTGTTGTTCACAAGCACGGGGCCCGTCCACACAATCGGGTCTTCCTTGTCGTCCGGGTCCTTGAACACCGCCAATTGCGAGGTCCATTTTACGCGGCCGTCGCGACGCAGCAGGCACAGCACCTGACCGCCTGTGGATACGACGTAGACAAAATCGCCGACGACGAGCGGCGTCTGGATGGACGCGATATCGCGTGTCCAGGTTATTTCGCCGTTGACGAAGTTCATCGCCACGAGGTCACCCGATTGGTTGGCCGCGAACACCATGTCGCGGTCAATCACGGGACGGCCTGCAATGTCATTGATGTCGGTGAGCGCGGTCACATTGCCGCTGCGTGTCAGCGCATTGTTCCAAGCGGGGCGGCCGTTCTCGACGCGCAGCGCGTAGAGTTCGCCCGAGCTGTAAGGCACCACAACCGTTTCGCCTTGAACCGCCACGTTCGACGAACTCAACATCGAAGCGCTTTCATCGCTGCCCGTGTGGTCCCAAAGGGCTTGGCCGTTGTTTTCATCCAACGCCTGCAATTCGTTCAAACGCGTGATGATGTAGACGCGCCCACCCGCGATGACCGGCGCGGAGTGCACCGGGCTGTCGGTCTTGGCGCGCCAGATTTGCTTGCCGGTCTTGGCGTCGAGCGCCACGACGACGCCGAAGCCCGACGTCGCGAAGACCTTGCCGTCGGCAAAAGACACGCCGCCGCCGAAGCCGCGATCCGGATCTTCTTCGTCCTGCGGCGCCAGAGGCGTCTCCCACACTTTTGCGCCGTTCGTTGTGCTGAAGGCGCTGACGGTGGAATCCGCATCGATCAGATAGATGTTGCCATTCGCGATCACCGGCGAGGAGGTGAGGGGCGCGTCGTCGTTCGAGCCGTGACCGGCCGCAACCGTCCACACCGGCTGGAACTTCATGTCGCCTGCGAGATGGGGAACGAGATTGCCCGCATCATAACCGGCTTCGGGCCAGGAATCGTTCGGCTGCGGATCGGGCAGCACGACGGGCGTGTCTTTCAACTGCGCGTCGGGCGCCAGCACTGTTTCCTGACGCATGACGGAGATGCGTTCGCCGGCGATCTTCGGCTTCTTGCTGGTGTCGAACCAATCGGTGACGCCACTCAACGTATCGCAACCGGCGAGCGAGAGCGCGACCGAACCCAACAATGCCAAGCGCCAAGCCTTTGTGAACGGCGAGATCATTTCTTCGAAGTCTCCGGTTTGGCGGGCGCTGCTTTCGGCGCTTGTGCCGACGGTTTGGCGGCAGAAGAGGGCGAAGATAAGGCGGGGGCGATTTGGGTTGCGCCGGGCTGGTTGAGCGGTGCTGCGACCACCGGGATTTTTGCGAAATCCAAATCCGGGTTCGCCTTGATGTATTCCGAGAAAGCCTGCGCGCGCACGCGCAAGCCCTGCGTCGTACCCGGCGCTTTGATGATGTCGTCGTAAGCGGCTTGCGCCTTTTGCGTCGCGCCGTGGCGCAGATCGTAATAGGCGAGGACTTCTTCGGCGAGATAACGCCACGGGCTGTCTGCGGCCGTCAGAGGCTTCACATCGCTTTCGACAACCGAGCGCGGCGCGCCGGCAACATCCATCCAGGCCACGCGGATGCGCGCGGCATCGGCCAGGGTTTCGTCGGGCGCGTTCATCAATTCGCGGTAGATGTTTGCCGCCGCGTCGATCTTGCCTTGCGCGAGTATCGCGCCGGCCTGACGGAACCGCGACAGCGTGCGATAGCCGCCGGGTGCGGTTGCCACGAGCTTGGCGAAGCCGGCTTCGGCGCCGACATAATTTCCTGCCTGCTCCAACGCGTCGGCCGCCTGATAGGCGTCGGACACCTGCATGCGCTGGGTGCGGTCGTAATTCTGATACCACTGCCAACCGGCGACGCCGACGCACAGCACCACGAGCAGCGCCAGCACGTGATGGCCGTAGTGCTTCCACAGCGCCTCGTAATGTTCGCGCCGTACGTCTTCCTCGACTTCGTCGAAAATATCGCTCAACGGAAAAGCTGTCCTTCGATAGCGCCTAACTCGGTCGCGCTTAAGTTGGGGGCGCCTGGATCTTGTGAACCTGGGTCTTGTACGTTTGGATTCTGGCCGCCCGAGCAAACGGCGCGGAGCGGCAGGGATGATTAGCCCGGCCTTGGCCCTCAAGCAAAGGCCAAACGGCGTTTTTCGGTCTTTTAAGGCTGGCGCCTAAGCTTTTCGGAAATCAGCCCTTTTTCACGGCTGCGGCGGTGCGCATGGCGTAGACGTTTTCCTTGCCTGGGAAATTGCGCGCGCGCACATCGGCGGCAAAAGCCCTCACCGCCGTCTCGATTTCGGGGCCGAGATGGGCGTATTCGCGCACGAAACGCGGCGGGTTCGGGTTCAGGCCCAGCATATCTTCCATCACCAGGACTTGGCCGTCGCAATCGGGCGAGGCGCCGATGCCGATCGTGGGGATCGGGATCTGGCGGGTGATCTTGGAGGCCAGCGGCTCCGCCATGCCTTCCATCACCACCGCGAAGGCGCCGGCGTCGGACACGGCCTGGGCATCGGCCTCGATGGCGGGCCATTCGCTTTCGCTGCGCCCCTGGGTGCGAAAACCGCCCATCACCTGAACCGCCTGGGGGGTGAGGCCGATATGGGCCATCACCGGAATGCCGCGCTGCGTGAGGTAATGGATGGTCTCGGCCATGCGCGTGCCGCCTTCCAGCTTCACGGCGGTACAGCCGGTTTCCTGCATCACGCGCACAGCATTGCGGAACGCCACGGACGGGCTTTCCTCATACGTGCCGAAGGGCAGGTCGACGGTGACGAGCGCCTTCTTCGCCTGACGCATCACGGCATTCGCATGCAGGATCATCAGATCGAGCGTGACGCCGAGCGTCGTCTCCATGCCGTGCATCACCATGCCGAGGCTGTCGCCGACCAGCATGATGTCGACATGCTCATCCAACAGCCGCGCCGTGTGGGCGTGGTAGCAGGTGAGGACGACGATAGGTTCGCGTCCTTTCCGCGCCCGGATCTCGGGAACGGTGATGCGTTTGGGAGCGGTTGACGGTGCCATGGGCTACCTCCAGGCCAAAACTATAGCACGAACGCGAGAAAAATGCAGTGCAACATGCAAACGCCCCGGCGGGTAACCCCGCCAGGGCGTTAAGATTTTTAAACCCGGAAAAAAGGATTACTCCGCTTCCGAATCTTCTTCTTCCTCGGCCGGACCAGCGCCTTCGTCGAAGAGGGCTTCGGCGTTCGCCTTGGCTTCTTCGTCGTCGGTCTTCTCCGCCAGCACGTCTTCGCCGCGCGCCTGACGCTCGGCTTCGTCCTCGGTGCGCGCGACGTTCAACGTCACGTTCACGCGGACTTCCGGGTGCAAGACCACAGTCAGCGGATGCAGGCCGATATGCTTGATCGCCTTATCGAGCGGCACCTGGGTGCGGGCGACCGTGAAGCCGCCCTTGATGATGACGTCTGCGATATCGCGCGGGGATACCGAACCGTAGAGCTGGCCGCGATCGCCGGCTTGGCGCAGCAGCACGAAAGTTTTGCCGCCGAGCTTTTTGGAAACGGCTTCGGCTTCTTTCTTGAACTCGAGATTGCGGGCTTCGAGTTGCGCACGTTGCGTTTCGAACACCGCGATGTTCGATTTGTTGGCGCGGAGCGCTTTCTTTTTCGGCAACAGGTAGTTGCGGGCGAAGCCGTCCTTCACCTTAACAACATCGCCCATTTGGCCGAGCTTTTCGACGCGTTCGAGCAGGATCACTTGCATAGCGATGTCCTCACTTCACGACGTAGGGCAGCAGCGCCATGAAGCGCGCGCGCTTGATGGCTTTCGCCAATTCGCGCTGCTTCTTCGCGCACACCGCGGTGATGCGGGACGGAACGATCTTGCCGCGCTCGGAAATATAGCGCTGCAGGAGCTTCACATCCTTGTAGTCGATCTTCGGCGCGTTATCGCCGGAGAAGGGGCAGGTCTTGCGGCGACGGAAGAACGGCCGGCGGGCTGCGGTTTGCGTGCTCATGCCAGGGCTCCTTCGGTCGCGCCGCCGACAGCGCCGTCTTCACGGTTGTCGCGCTCGCGCTTGCGGCTGGAATTGGATTGTTCGAACTGCTCGACGCGCACGGTGATGTAGCGCAGCACGTCTTCGTTGATCTTGAGCTGACGCTCGAGTTCGAAAACGGCGGTGCCCGGGGCGTTGATGTTCAGCAGAACATAATGGCCCTTGCGGTTCTTCTTGATGCGATACGAGAGCGAGCGCAGGCCCCAATATTCCTGCTTTTCGACCTTGCCGCCTTCAGTCTCGATGATGGTTTTCAGGTGCGTCGCGAGAGCGTCGACCTGTTGCGCGCTGATATCCTGGCGCGCGATCAGCATGTGCTCGTACAGAGACATGTTCACTGCCCTTTGTTTGGTGCGGCGCGGGGCGGATAGGGCTCTATCCGGGTCCCGCGATGGCTCGAATGACCACCCCCCATGGGGCATTGCCTGACCCCATTTCAAATAAGGGGGCAGGCGTCATCGACCGCATCCGGTTGAAGGGGCGGCTTATAGAGGGGATGGAAGGTGGGGGCAAGCGGCCCCTAGCAATGCCAATAAATCCTATTCTTTAGGGTTTTCGTCCTGTTCGTCCTGGAAGAAGAAGCTCACGCTTTCGGCAAATTGGGCGAAGAAGCCGAACAGGTTCCAGGAGATGGCCAGCATCACCAGGCCGGGGCCGGGCGGGTTCGGCCACCCGGCGGCGTTGAACAGCAAGGCGCCGTTGATGAGCAGGCCCAGGATGATCTGAACCCAGAGCCGGGGCTGGATGGGCATGGAGGTGTTTGCCCGCCATTGCCGGGGCGCCAGCAGCAGCATGCCCAGCGCGGGCAGGCCGACCAGCAGGCTCGCCACCTGCCAGGTCAGAGTCTCGGACAGGCCCAGCCCGTAGAGCAGCGGCGGGAGCATGCCGTTCATCGCCGTCACCAAGCCGCACTGGATGTAGGATTTCGCGACCCAGAGATGGAATTTCGACATACCCCGGCCGCGCATTTCGCGCAGCGCCATCAGGATGGTGGCGAAGCCCGCAAAGGCGATGCCGACCTGGGCCAGCGTGTAGAAGTAGATTGCGTTCGGTAGATCCATCCGGCCCCCCGGCCATCCCACAGAAACCCAAGGGAGCCATGTTCCCTCTTTTCCAACAAGAGGGGCTTTTCTAACAGGAGGGGGGCAACGAGGCCGAAAAGTGCTTCCGCTTACGATAGTCTTGCGCGCCAACCTCCGCCCGGTTAAGGGCGAGCCCATTCGATGAGGGTCGTATGACAAGAGCTTTCGTATTTCCCGGACAGGGTAGCCAGACCGTCGGCATGGGCAAGGCTGTCGCTGAAGCCTTCGTCACCGCGCGCGCCGTGTTCGAAGAAGTGGACGACGCGCTTTCGCAAAATCTCTCGAAGTTGATGTGGGAAGGGCCTGACGCCGATCTCACGCTCACCGAGAATGCGCAGCCCGCATTGATGACCGTTTCGGTCGCGATCATGCGCGTGCTGCAAAAAGATTGCGGCCTTGATCTGGCGAAACATGCGCGCCTCGTAGCCGGGCATAGCCTTGGCGAATATTCGGCGCTGTGCGCCGCGGGTGCATTCACGCTGGCCGATACCGCGCGGCTTTTGAAATTGCGCGGACAGGCGATGCAGAGCGCGGTGCCGGTGGGCGAGGGCGCGATGAGCGCGCTGCTGGGAATTGAAATCGAAGCCGCCGAACAAGCCTGCAAAGAGGCCGATGGAATCGTGGTGGTCGGCAACGACAACGCGCCGGGGCAGATTGTGATCTCGGGTGCGAAGGCCGCTGTCGAACGGGCCGGCGAAATCGCCAAGACGAAAGGCGCCAAGCGCGTCATTCCGTTGCCGGTGAGCGCGCCGTTTCATTCGCCGTTGTTGCGGCCTGCCGCCGAGCGCATGGACGAAGCGTTATCGAAGACCGCCATTCGCGCGCCCGCCGTTGCGCTGGTGGCAAATGTTACGGCAGCCGAAGTGAGCGAGCCGGAATTGATCCGCCGGTTGCTCGTCGAGCAGGTGACGGCGCGCGTGCGCTGGCGCGAAAGTGTTGCGGCGTTCCGGTCGTTCGGCGCGCACAACACGGTGGAAGCGGGTGGCAATAAGGTGCTGACCGGCATGATCAAGCGCATTGATAAAGAATTACAAACCGTAACGTTGGACTCTCCGTCGGATATCGAAACCTTCGCCAAGACGCTGTAGACTGCGTTCCTACGAGGGGAAGTCATGATCCGCAGTGCCGCTGCCGTTTCCGTTGCCGCATGTCTTGTTGCCGCGCCCGTATTTGCTGCGAGCGCCGCCACAGCAACGACGCCCGCCGCTGCACCCGCTGCACCCGCAGCGCCTGCGGCGGCGAAGCCTGCGCCTGCAAAGGCTGCGATCTCCGAGCCCGACATTCCCGCCCAGATTTGGGGCGTGGGCGCTTCGCCCTATCCGCCGGAAGCGCGCAAGCTCAATCAGGAAGGCGATGTCGTCATCAGCGTGCTGGTGGGCGAAGACGGAAAAGTCCGCGATGCGAAGATCAAGACTTCGAGCGGTTTCCCGATGCTCGATCAAGCGGCGCTGAAGTTGTTCAAGAATGCCGTGCATTACAGCCCCGGAATCAAAAATGGAAAACCGGTCGCGTCTTGGATCGATGCGAGAACCGGATTTCATCTTGCTGACGCGGAAAGCGGCCCGCAGCCGGCGCTCGCGAAAACGCCCGCCGCTTGTTACGACGAACCGTTGACACGCGGCTTTCTGCGCCCCGGCATGCAAGGAATCTATGAGCCGTATCGCCAGATACTGATCGATGAAAAGGGAATCATCATCGATATGCGGGCGTGGGGCGAAGGACGATGGGTGAATTCGCCTGCTGACGATATCGCGAACGTCGCCGCCCAGCTTAAGTTTCAACCCGCCATGAGAGATGGCCAGCCGGTGAAGTGCTGGTTCGATTACAACAAGCCTGCACCGAGAAAAGAAGAGACGCCGGCGGATGCCTTAGGCCCGGATGGGCCTGCTGCTGCTGTTTCCGAGCCGGATCGCGGAAGCCGAGGCGGTGGCGCGCGCGGTGGCGGCATGGGCGGAATAGGTAGCGGTGGCGCTATGGGCGGCCCTGGAGGCATCGGCAGCACGCCATAGCAAAAACAAAAATGGCCCGGTTTGCATCGGGCCATTTTTTGCGCGCCGTGTAGTCGGCGACTATCCCACCAATTCCAGATCGCTAAAGAAGAAATGGATTTCTTGCGCGGCCGTTTCGGCAGCGTCCGAACCATGCACCGAGTTCGCTTCGATGTTCTCGGCGAAGTCCTTGCGGATGGTGCCCGCAGCGGCCTTCGACGGATCGGTCGCGCCCATCACTTCGCGGTTCTTGGCAACGGCGTTCTCGCCTTCAAGAACCTGCACCACAACCGGGTGCGAGATCATGAATTCCACGAGGCCCTTGAAGAAGGGGCGCTCTTTGTGGACGCCGTAAAACGCTTCCGCCTGCTTTTGCGTGAGCTGCACGCGCTTGGAGGCGACGATGCGCAAGCCGGCCTTCTCGAAGCGTGCGGCGATCTCGCCGGTCAGGTTGCGACGCGTGGCGTCGGGTTTGATGATCGAGAGTGTGCGTTCCTTGGCCATGACGGTCTCCAGGCGGGTGTGTGAAATCGCGGGCCTTATAGCCGTGCCCTTCGCATGGACGCAAGGCGCGCTTCCCTATCGCCGGGGCCATGCTACAGAACCGTCATGCTGAGTATCGACAACATCACCGTGCGCATCGCGGGCCGCGCCATTCTGGAGGGCGCATCGGCCGTTGTTCCTGCCGGCCGCCGGGTGGGCCTGATCGGCCGCAATGGCGCGGGCAAGACGACGCTCATGAAGTTGATCCTGGGCCAGATGCACGCCGAGGATGGCGATATTGAAGTCACGCGCGGCTGGCGGATCGGCGCGGTGGCGCAGGAGGCACCGTCTTCCGATGTCAGCCTGATCGACACCGTGTTGGCGTCCGACCGCGAACGGCTGGAACTTCTGGCGGCCGTGGATACGGAAACCGATCCCACCCGCGTGGGCGAGATTCATGCGCGATTGGATGCGATCGATGCTTACCGTGCGCCCTCGCGTGCCGCGCGCATTTTGGCAGGGCTTGGGTTCTCGGAAATCGATCAGCAGCGGCCGTGCCGCGAATTCTCCGGCGGTTGGCGGATGCGCGTGGCGTTGGCGGCTGTCTTGTTTTCCGAGCCCGATCTTTTGCTGTTGGACGAACCGACAAACTATCTCGATCTCGAAGGCACGCTGTGGCTTGAGGATTATCTCAAGCGCTATCGCGGCACGGTGTTGCTGGTCAGCCATGATCGCGATTTGCTGAACCGCGTGGTGGATTCCATTCTGCATCTCGAACGCGGCAAGCTGACGCTCTATTCCGGCAATTATGATACTTTCGCGCGCACGCGCGCAGAGCGCCGCGCGTTGGACAGCGCGCGCCGCGCCAAACAAATTGCCGAACGCGAACGGATGCAGAGCTTCATCGATCGCTTCAAGGCGAAGGCGAGCAAGGCGCGCCAGGCCCAAAGCCGCGTGAAAATGCTGGAGCGCATGGAGCCCATCACCGAGTTGGTGGACGAGCATTCCGTGCCGATCGTCATTCCGCAGCCGCAACCGGCTGCACCGCCGCTGTTCACGTTCGAGAATGTGTCGGTGGGCTATGTGCCGGGCAAGCCGGTGCTGTCGCGATTGTATCTGCGCGTCGATCCCGATGACCGCATCGCGTTGCTGGGCCGCAATGGCAACGGCAAATCGACATTGGCGAAACTGTTTGCCGGGCGCTTGCGCCACGAGAGCGGCGAACTCACGCGCGCCCGCAAACTTGTCGTCGGCTATTTCGCGCAACACCAACTGGACGAACTCGACGGCACGAAGACCTGCGTGGAAACGCTCTCCTTGCACAAGCCGCTGTTCGATGAAACAAATTTGCGCACACAGCTTGGCGGCTTTGGTTTCTCAGGCGACAAGGCCGACACGCAAGTGGGCCAGTTGTCGGGTGGCGAGCGCGCGCGGTTGATGCTCGCCATCGCGACATTGGAGAAGCCCAATCTGTTGGTGCTCGATGAACCGACCAACCATCTCGACATGGATGCGCGCGAACATCTGCTGGCCGCGCTCAACGATTACGAAGGCGCTGTGATCCTGGTCAGCCATGACCGCCGTTTGATCGAAGCTTGCGCGGATCGGTTGATCCTTGTCGCGGATGGGCGCGCGCAGCCCTATGAGGGCGATCTCGACGAATACACGCGCTTCGTGCTGACGCGTGTGACGGAAACCGGTGATACCGGGAACAAAGGCGGCGGCGACAAATCGACATCGCGCGTCGAATTGCGCCGCGAGGCCGCGCAACAACGCGAAGCGCTGAAGCCGCTGAAGAAGAAGGTGGATGCGGCCGAAGCCGAGATCACCAAGCTCCATAAAGAGGTGGAAGAGGTCGATGCGGCGCTCGCCGCACCCGGCCTGTTCGTGAAGGATGTTGCCAAAGGTGCGGCGTTATCGAAGCGCCGCGCTGAAGTGCTGCGCGCGCTATCCTCGGCCGAAGAACGTTGGATGCACGCGGCCGAGGCGTATGAGACCGCGCAAGCCGAGCAGGCGGCCGGAAACTAGAGTTTCAGCAGCGATATCCATTGCGGCAGAACGGTGGAGAGCTTGAAGGCGCGATTGCCGTTCACGTTCGGGCGGCCATTCTTCGACCACTCCAGAACATTCGTGAGGATACCGTTCTCGTCTTCGGGCTCTTTGAGAAACTGTCCGTTCTGTGCCGTCTCGGTGAGCGCGGCACGTGCATAGCCCGCTACGGGAATTCCTAAGCAATTCACTTCCGCCGCCACGAGGCAGAACGTCTCGAACCACAGCGAGGGATGAAACACGCACAGCGCATCGCCGATTTCATTCATCACTTGCGGGAAGGGCGTTGCGCCGTGGAACACAACACCGGGCTCGTCCAATCCGGGGATGGCGAGATAGCCCGGATTGTAGACGTGGAACGCGAAGGGCTGTCCGCTTGTTGTGCGGAGCTTGGCGAATAGATCGAGCGCGGTCTCCAGCCCTTTGTGCGGTGATGACATCCAGATCAGCTTGTGCGGATCGGCGGTCACGCGCGTGCGCTCGTAAAATTCGTCGGGCACGGGATTGTAGATGCGGCTGATCGGATAATTGTCGCCGTAGAATTCGCAGGCCTGCTCGGTGTGCCAGTCCGACACGCACACCACATTCAGCCGCAGCCGCTTGATCGCCTGCACATATTCGCGCTCTTCGTCGAACACGACCTCATGCAGCCACAGCACATGTTTGGCGTTGGGGAAGAATTTCAGGAAATCTTCCACCAGCCGTCGCACATGAATGACGGCGCGCGGTTCGCACGTCTCGATGCCGCGTCCGGGCAGCAGCATCACGCCGTTGTCGACTCGCGGCTCGGTCAGCCCGTGCTGATAGCAAGCCACGCATTTACCAGCGTTCGCGAAGCCTTCGGCCAAGCGGATAACGGCGGCTTCCGTGCCGCCCAGCCCGCGCGTTTGTGCGTCAGTGGGTCCGTAGGGCGCGGGGCAGGAGGCGTCCGCAAAAAGAACGTCAACCTGCAACCCGCAATCTCCTACACAATCTATGCCCGCGGATTATTCCGCGGCGATGCGGTGTTCTCGTGAAGCCGCAACGTTCGGCGCCTTATGATACTTGCCGTCCTTCATGACCATCAAGATCTTGTCCTTGTCCTGGACGATCTTGATGTTTTTGACGGGATCGCCGTCGAGCATGATCAAGTCGGCGAGATAGCCTTCTTTGACGAGGCCCAATTCGTCGGCCATGTCCATCAATTCGCCGCCCCATTGCGTCGCGGATTTCAGCGCGATCTTCGGATCGAAGCCCCATTGGCTTACGAAAATATCGAGGTCGCGCATGTTCCGGCCGTTCGGGTTCATCGGGAAGCCGTAATCACCGCCCGGCACAACGCGCACGCCGCGTGCCAGCAATTCCGGCATCCGTTTCGACACGAGGTCGAAGGTGAGGAACTGTTCGCGCTTCTCCGCACTTTCGCGCGTTACGCCGAATTCGGCGGCTTCATACATGTTGGCCCAGTTGATGCCCGGCGCCGGGCCCACGAACACGCGGTCTTTTTGCGCCACGATCATGTCCATGCCTTCTTCGTCGGCCCAGGTGCAGTGGTAGAGCACGTCGAAGCCGGCGCGGCAGGCGATCTTCACCGATTCTGCGGCATGGCAATGCGCCACCAGCTTGATGTTGTGCTTGCGCGCTTCATCGGCGGCGGCCTGAATCTCGGATTCATAGAACTGTACCTGGCGCGAGGCGCCCGGCGTGTTGGCGCTTTCGCCCGAGATCAGGAACTTCACGGAGTCGACGCCGAGGTCGGCCATCTCCTTCACGAACTCGCGGCACTTGCTGTCTTCCGGGCCGCGATTTTCGATGCCGCGATAGTTGCGGCGGCGCGGCTGGCCGGGTTCGTGCGCCTGCTCGCCCGCAATCATTTCAAACGAACACGCCTTCAGGCGCGGGCCGGGCAGCCAGCCATTTTCGATCTCGGCTTTCAGCGCGATTTCGGCGGGCGTGTTGCGCGCGCCGCCGGAGAAGCACGAGGTCATGCCGTAATCCATCAGCACGCGGGCAGCATGGATCGCCACCATCTGCAATTTTTCAGAACTGAAGTCGCGGTTGCGTTCGATGCGGTCCACGCTGGAGCCAAACTGCAAATGGCCGTGGCTCTCCACCAAGCCGGGCATCAGCGTCGCACCGCCGCCGTCAACGACCTCCACACCGGTCTTTTCGATCTGGCCTTGGCCCTTGGCCACTTTGACGATGCGGTTGCCTTCAACCAGCACTTCGCCGTCGAAAAGGGCGCTGCCCGTACCGTCAAAAATCGCGATGTTTGTGAAGAGTGTGCGCGACATCATTGCCTCCCGGTGACCTTCGTCTTTTAGAACCTATCGAGGAAGTATACGCAAAGTGTGCCTTATCGGCGATGGGGTTTCACCCTGGATTTCCTGTCGCCAGGAATAAAATCAGCCCTGCTTTTCCCATTTCCCAGCAGGGCTTTGCTTCCAGTAGGTCACCTCGTGACCCGCGGCCCCGGCGGCTTTCCAGGCGGAGCGGGCGGTGGTCAAGGTTTCGGGGTCGCGGCCATCGAATAGCAGCACGATGCGGGTGCGTTCTTTCAGTTTGGCGTCCGCCCAATCTTCAAGCATCGCGCCACCAACCAGGAACAACACCTCGGCTTTGTTGGGATTTTCGTCTTCGGTGGTGAGGAAGATCGTCTGGCGTTCGGGCTCGCCATCGGCACTGGTGCCGTGCGCCAGGAAGCTTTGCTCCGAGTAGGTCCACAGATGTGTGTCGAGAGCGGCCATGCGCTCGGCGGAACCGGCCTTCACCAGTGCGCGCCAGCCGCGCTCACGCGTGCGCTCCAGCAGGGAAGGGAGCACCTCTTCCAGCGTGCCGCGTTCGAGATGGTAGAACAGCGTCTCCGTCATCTATGGGAACTCACGTGGCAATCGCGGCATTTGGAAACTGTCGAATTGCGTCTTCGGTCGTAACGGGATGGAGATACGATCCTCCATCTTCCCAACGCTTTTGCACCCACAACTGTTCGTTATCAGGGCTACGATAAAGTGCCGTGCGCATAGCTTCCCCGGTTGCAAGCAGCGTCATTTCACGCAGACGCCAACCGGCTTTCCCATCACCTCTGTCTGCTCTGAATACCGGATGATACGGACCCTTGAAGTCGGGTGGATATAGAATTGTGACGCTTTCCGGGTCCACCGTGTATTCATCTTCAACCTGATTGCAGTAGTAGTCGATCATCCCCGCTTTGGCGGTCTCGAAGTCTTCGTGCAATCGGGATAGACGTATTTTCCAGCCATCGTGTTTTTCATCGATGGGTGTACCTTCTTCAAAGAATTCAAACCGGCCGTCGTCTCGCTTGTAGAGACAGACGCGGATATTCGTCCAACCCGTCTGAATCATTGCGACAAGCTCGGGCATGACGTGCGCGTTATCCCTCGTAGTGTTCAGCGACCAAGCGGTTCAGCAGGCGCACGCCCCAGCCGGTAGACCAGGACGGGATCAGCGCCTTTTGCTCGCCGTCCTGCCAAGCCACGCCTGCGATATCGAGATGCGCCCACGGCACGTTGTTCACGAAGCGCTGCAGGAATTGCGCAGCGGTGATCGAACCCGCGGCGGGGCCGCCGATGTTCTTCATGTCGGCGATCTTCGAGCGCAACAATTTGTCGTAGGCGTCGCTCAAGGGCAGGCGCCACACAAGTTCACCCTCCGCGGTGCCCACTTCGGAAAGCTGCGCCGACAAGGCATCGTCGTTGCTGAACAGGCCCGCATGTTCGAGGCCGAGTGCTGTCACGATAGCGCCGGTGAGCGTGGCGAGGTTGATCATGAAGCGGGGCTTGAAGCGCGATTGCGTGTACCAGAGCGCGTCCGCCAGAACGAGGCGCCCCTCGGCATCGGTGTTCAGAACCTCCACCGTCTTGCCCGACATCGAGGTGACGACGTCGTTGGGCCGAAGTGCTGCGCCGTCCGGCATGTTCTCGACAAGGCCGATCACGCCGACCGCATTCACGCGGGCTTTGCGACGGGCCAGCGCGTGCATCACGCCGACCACGGTGGCAGCGCCCGCCATATCGCCCTTCATGCCGACCATCGAGCCCGCGGGCTTCAACGACAGACCGCCGGAATCGAAGCACACGCCTTTGCCGATGAAGGCCACGGGCGCGGTCTTCTTGCCCTTGGGCGCGCCGCTCCATTGCATCACCACAAGGGCAGAGGGCCGCGCGCTGCCCCAGCCGACGCTGAGTAACGAGTTCATGCCCAGCTTCTGCATGTGCGCGACGTTGAGGATTTCCACCTTCACGCCGAGCTTGGCAAGAACTTTGGTGCGGCGGGCGAATTCTTCCGGGTACAGAACATTCGGCGGTTCGTTCACAAGGTCGCGGGCCCAGAAGATGCCTTCACCCACGGCCGAGAGTTCTTCCCAGTCTTTGCGCGCGGTCGCTCCTTCGGCGGTGGCGATTGTCACTTTGGCCAGGGTTGGTTTTTCATCGCGCGGTGCTGTGCGATAGAGGTCGAAGCGATAGCTGCGCATCTGCGCGCCGAAGGCGAGGTGCGCGGCAAATTCGCCGTCGCTGATCTTGGCTTTCTTCGGGACTTCGATGGCGAAGGTGACTTCGGTTTCACGGTCGAGCAATTTGCCGGTGACGGTCGCGCCGATCATGTCTGCGATCGCGGTGTTAATGTTTTCGGCCTTGCCAAGACCCGCGATCAGGATGCGCGAGCGCTTTGAACCCGACGGGGCCAGGATTTCCACCATCTGGCCGGGCTTGCCCTTGAAGCCGGCGGCAGTCATCGCGCGGGTGAGAATCGCCGACAGGCCTGAGTCGGTCTCATGCGCCAGCTTTGGCCCTTCGAGCGCGCCGAGCACCAGCGTGCCGCTCCCGGATGCGAGGGGGCCCGTTTTGGGCATGGCGGCGAATGAAATTTGCATAAAAGCCTCCGCAACGATGGCGCCGG
>CAIYRG010000187.1 GCA_903928515.1 uncultured Alphaproteobacteria bacterium
CGGAAACGCCCATCCGGCCCGTGCCTCGGGGGTCAGGGGCGGAGACGACAAATGACACTTAGTCTTGCGGCCACTCATGCCGCCTATCGGTTGTGCGTCGCACAGATTTTCATGAAACATCCATCTTTGATTTCGAGGAAAGAGGAACACTTGGCTAATGCAATAGGCTTCGCGGCGCAGTGCTACGCTCCCGACCCGACTGATCCTATCCGGCGGCTTCCCCGCACCATCGCGAAGGAGGTCTGATCCATGGTCAATCATCCGAACCGCTCCACCCTTTCCGTGATCCTGGCGTCCTGCGAGGCGGATCGCATTGAAGCCGGTCTTTGCCGCGACGGCACAGGCGTTGCCCGGATTACCCCGGTTCTCAATGTGCTGAGATGCGCTCGCGAAGACCTGCCGCGATACGGGCGCAGGTCGCGAAGCACGAAGCGGCCATCGCCGCT
Source organism: uncultured Alphaproteobacteria bacterium (assembly GCA_903928515.1). Lineage (GTDB taxonomy): Bacteria > Pseudomonadota > Alphaproteobacteria > Micropepsales > Micropepsaceae > CAIYRG01. The sequence goes on from CAIYRG010000187.1 coordinate 447, forward strand.
CTGAGCGAGAGCTGACCGGTGACCGGCATCATCGAAATCTACCGCCGCTGGCCCGATCGTGCGGCGTGCATCAAACACCTCGAAACAGTGCGGTGGGGCGGAAGCCCCGCCTGCACCTATTGCAGCTCCGACAAGGTTGCGCCGCATCGGGAGGCATCGCGCGACCGGTGGCAATGCTGGGCCTGCCACAAGAGCTTTTCGGTGACAGTCGGCACAATTTTCCACAATACTCACGTCGATTTGCAACGCTGGTTTCTGCTCGTCTCCCTGATGCTCAACGCCAAAAAAGGGCTGTCGTCCTGTCAGGCGGCGCGCGATCTGGAAATGCGCCAGCCAACCGTTTGGTCGATGATGCACCGAATTCGCGCCGCCCTGGTGGACGATGGCGCGTTGCTGACCGGCCTTGTCGAAATGGACGAAACTTACGTTGGCGGGAAACCGAGAAAGGCCAACCATCGCTCTGACGATCCGCCAGGCGGTCAGGGCATCACCTCCAAGTTGCCGATGTCGGGTACGTCGAATTAGCCCGGCGTCTGACTGAAATGGGATTGCCGGAAACGGAAGGATCGGTAACGGTAAAGATCAACCGGGGAGCATTTCCAGCGTGGTTCTTATTCGCGGTTATGCGCGCGATCGGAGCGCATACGCTACGGCTGGAAGATTGGGCTTAGAGAGAAACGGCAACGCACATACAAATCAGTGCAAAAACGATCAGGGCACACCCAGAAAATCCGCAGATAGCTTCTTTTAGGGGGTTGGTATGAACGGACCAGATGAGGCAAAGGCCGACCCACAAACTGATTCCCCCCAAGGGAAAAAACATCCAGCGTCGATTCGAATGGTTGTGCGGGCTTGGGGATACATCCCAGTTATCGCTCGCAAATGCAGATTGCATCACGCCCACGCGCCGCATTTTGTTCTTGCAGCCCTCACCGTGCCCTTGATTTGGTTCGCCTATTCGGCGTGGGATGAATCCACCCAAGGCACGTTGGAACTGAGACGGCAGGCCAATATGGATGGAGACGGGGTCAGTCGCAAAACCTTTATCTGCTATACGTTCGTGTGGGACGGCTCCTTCACAGATTGTGACATTCCCGACAGCAATTATGCAGACTAGCGCGGCCCAAGCCGCCCGGCGGATCATGGCTCCAACTTTGAACTGCGAAGCGGGCTTCGCTTCCACCTGGCCGAAGTACTGCAGGTGGATGGTGCTGCCGGGTGGTCCGGCTGGATCGTGGGCCATGCGCGTGTTCCTCTGTGGTAGGGGGTAGCAACTTGCCGGCGATCGTTACGAACGCGCGCGCGCGCGGTCTGGCGCGGATGATGTCAAGCAGAAAATCGGCTTAGCGCAATCTTTTTCGTGAGACGGCTATTTGCCCTCGATAGCCTGCCGGCTCATGGCATCTTGTTCCTTGCCCGGCATCCGCAGCACCGTAAGCAACGCGCGCATTTCGGGCCGTAGCGCCGTCCTGCCCGCCGCGTAGTTGCTGATCGACC
>CAIYRG010000188.1 GCA_903928515.1 uncultured Alphaproteobacteria bacterium
CGATGCATCGTGTGCGCCACACAAATTCGCTGAACATCACATAATTCCAAAGTGCGCCCAGCAAGGCGCCCGCCACACCCGATATCCACCACGTGGAATGTTGGTAGTAGAGCCATGAGGCGACGCCGACATTGGACACCGCACCTGTGCCGGCAATCAGGCAGAATTTTCCAAAGCCGCGCAGCATAGCTGCACCGCGTAATCGCCGGTCGCGGTATGTGAGCATGTTATTGAGGACAAAATTCCCCGCCACCGCGGCAAACGTGGCCAAGGTTTGGCACCAGGGAAATTGATCGGGGAAAACATTCAGAAACAAGCGAAGCGCAACCAGATGAACGACGAGGCCTATCGAGCCAACCAGCACAAATATCGGGAAGCGCGGTCCGACGACGTTGCCGGAGATTTTGCTCAAGAGCAGACCGAGAAATTCCAGGCCTATGGCCGTGTTGAATTTGCTTGCGCCGTATTCGCGTGCGCGAAAGCGGTAGGGAATTTCGGAGATTGTCAAACTGCCGCGAGACGATGCGATAATGTCGAATAGAATCTTAAAGCCTACGGTCGAAAGCCGCGGTGCAACAGCGTCGAAAACCTCTCTCCTCAACATAAAAAAGCCGCTGACAGGATCGCTAACCTGTACGCGCAGGAAGCGTTGGATGAGCGCATTGGCGGTGCGGCTCACATATTCGCGGAAACCGCCCAACGACTCTGCGCTCCCATTGCCCACATAGCGGCTGCCAATCACCAGATTGGCATCGCAGGACTGCAGGATTTGCAGCATTGCCGGCAATTTGCTTTCGTCGTGTTGCCCATCCCCGTCGATCACTGCGACATATGGCGCGCTCGATGACAGTATGCCTTCGATACAGGCTCCGGCGAGGCCGCGCCGGAAAAGTCTATGTACGCAGCGGATGCGGACATCCAGTCGACCCAGCGCCTTGGCAATGCTGGCGGTCATATCTGGGGAATCGTCGTCGACAAAAATGACCTCCCAGGAAATCCCTTCCAGGGCGCGTGCCAGCGCGTCGACCATCGGCTCCACATTGGCCGCCTCGTTGAAGGTCGGAATGACCACAGACAGAACGGGGGCCGGAACTGGCGGGGCAACCGTCGCGTGCCGCGACATCGGCGCGACGTGAACTGCAAATGGGAGCATGCTCTATAGGAAAGGTGGGACGGGCGGCAGTTTTGAAGACGCCGCGCAAGTGGGCAGACCCCACCGGCCGGGACACCCCAACGGTCTATTTTTTCTCGGCTGTGGCAATCCAACCATCTACGCCGGGTGCCACTCTGTGCCGCGTCACATCTATCGCACTCTCGGCGAAGCCCGCACGCGTCAGCATGTCTTTCAAGTCGTTGTTGGTGAAGAGGCGGTGCGTCTCGGGATGTACGAACTGCCAGCGCAGCATTTGCACCGCATCGGTAACGTAAATTGAAATCCGGCCGGACGAACGCAAAACCCGGCGGATTTCGCGCAAGATTGTTTCATCGTCGTGCCAGAAATAGGCCGCATTCACCGCCAGGACTTTATCGACCGAATGGTCGGGCAGAGGGATTTTCTCGAAGGTCGATCGTATGAGCTGGAGGTGGCCGCTGTGCACCAACCGGCTGCAGCGCCGCCAAGCTTGCCGGGTCATCGCTTCCGAATGGTCGACCCCAAAGATTTTTCCGCGCGGCGTAAGCTTTGCTAGCCGCAGGAGGCCATCTCCCGGACCGAATCCCAGCTCCAACACCGCGTCGGTAGGGGTAACGTTCAATGCCTCGATGGAAAGCCGGTTGGCGCGGCCGTTGGCACGCCGCATCAAAGAGGCGATCGCCGTGCCTGTAAGGCCTGTGGGATGTGCCAATTGACGGCCTAACATGCGCCAAACCCCGGCTGTCATCGGGTGGTTATCGAGACGCTTCGGCTTGCTTCGGGATTTGGGCAAGCAGCTCGCGAATCTCGCGCCGCCGCCCGGTATCCCATATCGGACGATCAGCTGTCACAGGCGCCTGTAAGCCCTTCTGTAAAATGCGCCGGGCTTTGTCGTATTCGTGCTGTTCGATGAGAAAGTCGCCGTAGAAATATCCCACGTCCAATCCGTTGGCTGCGATAGCCACCGCCTGCTCGAAATACTGCCGCGCCCTAGCATCGTTACCGAATGCGATAGGGAAACCGGGCACGCGATAGTAAAGCGTTCCAAGGCTCAGGGGCACGGCGCCGTCCAAAACGTTCGGATCGATCGCGCCGGCTTTCTCGAACAAATCGCGCGATGATTTGGCAAAGCCGAGCGCTGTGAAGCCGCTGCTCATTGCCGCTTCTTCGCTATTGATGATCCCATACCACACCAGCGGCTCCGCGCGGTTGGGGTAGCGCAGCCTGAGCGCGCTCGCATCTTTATCGAGGGTTGTAATCTCTGTGTGCTGCTCGTTGCGATCCTTTACTTCGTATTTGATATGCGCCCACGTCTCGGCGATGCGTATGATATCCCTGTCCATCACGGGATCATTTGACGCCAAGCTGCTCGCTGTGCCTGCAAGCGAAAGCAGCATCGAAAACGATAGGGTTACCGCACTTTTCATAAACGCCTCCTTCATCCAACCAACTCCCGCGCCTTTTGATCGTTCGGCGCGAGGAGCCTGTCCATCAGTCGAGGCAGAACGGCGTTCAGGCGCACAAAGATATTTTCCAGCGCGCCGATGAGAACGTCTTTTTGCCGTGTGGCCACCGCATAAACGATGCGGTCGGCAACCTCTTGTGGCTCGTCGAGATGCATCTTCGTCATTTCGGCGTAGCGCATGACATTGCCGGTGCTGAGCCCTGCCCGAACGGCGCGAGGTGCAATGTAGGTCACACCAATACCGCTGCCGCGCAATTCGCGGCGTAAGGCTTCGCTCAAACCGCGAAGGCCTGCCTTTGCGCTCGAATAGCTTGTGAAGTGGGCGAAATTGATGGAACCGAAAATAGAACCGATATTCGCGATCTGGCCATTTCCGCGCTGTCGCATTGCCGGGATGACCGCTTGCGCCAGAAGAGCGGGCGCAACCAGATTGATCATGTAGTGCGATATTATTTCGGCAGACGCCTGACGTTCAAACAGGCCAAAATACTGGACGCCCGCTAGGTTGATCAGGATGTCGGGCGCCAACGTCGCGGCGCCGCGTGCGACCGCTGCAATCCCCTCGCTGGTCGAAAGGTCGCCTTCCCAAAAGGTCGCTCCTGGGGATTCCCCGGTTGCGCGATCGACAATCGTGACGTGGGCACCTTGAGCAATAAGGCGTTCGGCAACGAGAGATCCGATGGCCCCGGCGCCTCCTGTCAACAGAACGGACTTATTCGCGACCGTCATGCGCGTCCCGCGATTCTGTGCGGAATGCTGCGGAATACGTCGCCGAACAGGCGGTACATAGCGCGCGCCATGTGCACGATGGCCCGGCGATCATCTTCGTCGTCTATGCGATTCACGAGATTCTGAAAGAACACCATGTGACTGAGATCGAGTGTTCCGTGCGAAAGCAGGTAGTGGAAGCAATGTTCGTCTAAGTTCAGCGACTGCATCAAAGCATGCGCGCCACGGGTCGCGAGTTGGGTGCTGGTACCCTCCAAAACGAACACCATGCCGAAAAAGCCGACGGGGTTTTTTCGTGTCACGTAGTCGTATGCGTAGGACACCATCAGCTCGGTGGCGAAGCTCGGTTCGCTGATGCGAACGGCATCAGGATTGCCGCCACAGCCGCGGATATCATCTAGAATCCACTCTTCGTGGCCGATCTCCTCCGCGACATACTCTGCGAGCGCGGCATTCAGCCATTCCTTGGACGGTGGGATGCGTTCGGCAGCACACGCCATGAGCGATGTCGTGTGCTTCACGTGATGATAGGCCTGGGCCAAATACGCGCGATACGTGTCGAGGGAAATTTTTCCGGCTAGCCCGTCGCGAATTTGCGGAATACTCACGAATGACTGGCGTTCGCCTTCGGTCTCGCGCACCAGCCGCGCGAAGAAATCCTCATGATAACCCGGCGCAGAAAGAACCCGATTCATTAGTGTGGAATGCGCTTTGGCAATAGCATCGCGGCGTAAACGGCCATTGGAAGTTGCAAGACCGTTCATGGGCGCGAAGGGCAGAACCTGGCTCCAATGCAGCACGTGCGCATATTCAGGCAGCGCTGCGTTTGCGCGTGCAATCGCGTCGCCCAAATCTCTCGTGGTCACGTTTAGCGACGATGGAACGAGGAGGGCTCCCAGACCAGGTGCGCCGTCGCCAAACACAAACGCTTGTGAGACCCCGGCCTGGGCCTGCAGTTCGCTCTCGACCCATTCTGGCGCGATGTTGCGCCCGTAGGCCGTGATCAGCACGTTGGATTGCCTGCCATCGATATAAAGAAAGCCGTCGGCGTCCAAATGTCCGATGTCGCCGGTGCGAAAGGTCGGCTGTGGTGCCGGTGAACCAAGATATCCCAGAAATGCGGGATCTTGGATCACCACCGTGTCGTCATCGGCAATCTCCAGCGCGATATGTGCCAACGGCTTGCCGACGCTTCCGGCATGATTGTGCGCGGGACTGTTCAGCGCCACCACGGAGCCCGCTTCGGTGAGCCCATATCCTTGAAACACGGGGAGGCCAAGCGATGCAGCTGAGGCCAAAAGGGACGACGAGACGCGGGCGCCGCCAACCGCGAGCAACTTCATATCCGGAAGCGACGAATGATTGGCCGTCAAATCGGCGAGGATACCGCGCAGGATTTCCGGCACCACGATGGCGGACGTGGCCTTAGCAGCGCCCAGCGCCTCGGTCAGGCGATGGAAATCCGGTGTGAACGGCTTTGCAAATCCGATGCTGGCTTGCGGGAGGACGTAATAATGCCCGCCGGCGATCAGTGTGGTGTAAAGCCCCGCGACGTTTTCGAGAAGAACGGAAAGCGGCAATATAGCGAGATGTATTCCAGCGTATTCTACGCCTAACGCCTCAACGAGCGACATTGCCACGCGTTCTAAACCCTCCCTCGAATGACACACACCCTTCGCTTGAGCGCTCGTTCCAGACGTGAAGGTGATTTTTGCGGTACCGTACGGAAGCGTCACTGAAAGGCGGGGGAGGTCGTATACGAAGATGATTGTGTCTTCGACGGTGAAATTGGCGATCGTTGGTTCTGGCAGAAGCCGATCCGTAAATAACAATGCCGCGCCGCTCTGCGAAATCGCATTTCCCCTCTGCGCCGGCGTGAAGAAGAACGGAATAGGCAACGAACGATGCCCCAGGCGCATGATCGCCAGATCGACGATCACCCAAGCAGGAATATTGTCCATCTCCACAGCGATGGTGCAGGTGGTGGGTGCAACCCTATCGATACGAGCCGCGGTATCTGTGATGGCCTCATTCAGATCAACGTAATTGAGCGTCCGGGCATCGCCGCTTAAGGCGGCGCGTGACGGGATATTGCGCGCGTGGTGTTCGACGGCATTCAGCACAAGACTCGTCATGCGACCAACTGCGCCCCCGGCATTTTGGGAAACAAAGGCTCTTCAGGGACGTGCCGCGCCTTAACAACATTCTTGAGTCTGGAAAAACACCCACTGACAGACCCGAAAAGAATTTCGGGTTCGGTTTCATAGTACCTTCCCCAGGAAATACCCCGATCCGGAAGGGCCGAGGCCTGCGCGCGGCATAAGGATCGTGCTTCAAACCCAAGAGTTTCGAACGCGCGCCGCAAATCATTTGTGGCCGTGACGGCGGCATAGGCGCATTGGCGGCGCTTCAAATAGGCTGCCAAACCCAAAAACAAGAGGATCAGCCCGCCCTTCGCGTTGGAAGCCAGGTTTCCGATCTCGGCGATTTCGTGACGATGCACCTCCGTTTGCACCGCCGACGATAGGACGGTTTCGATAGGTCCACTCAGATATTGCTCGAGAAAGAGTGCTTCATCGTTTGCCTGCCGGATACCCACCGCAGCCACGACGCAATCTGTAGCGTCTCGCAGACTCATTAGAACGGGGTAATGGCCTTTGATGACCGAGCCGTAAGATTGGGCGTAAATCTTTTCGATGAACTGTTCGGCTTCGCTTCGCGAGTGATCCGCCGAATTCCCGCCATGCACCGCAATCTGTGCAGGCGCCAGTTGCGAGAAGATCCGAACATAGTTCGCGTCCAGTACGAACGAACCTTCTTGCTTGCCCTCAACGACGAACGCGATTTCCATTGATTAACGCCCCGCTGGCGTTCGGCCGGGATGCGCCGAACATCCTAAGGACGACGCCGTGCAAGGCTCACCCTACCGGGTTCTACGAGGAAGATTCCTCCGTCTCAGTCTGCTGCCCAATCGACGCTAAGGCCGATAGTCCGCGGCCGCGGCGGCACAATTTGACGGATACGATTGAAGTCGAACGGATTTCCGAATGCAAACGTGTTGCTACGTTTGTTTGCCAGATTGTCGACAAAAACTGTTGCTTGCCAGCGATTCAGAACCACACCCAAGCGCAAATTCGCAAGCGCATAATCACCCATTGATGGCGAGCGATTTTCATCAAATCCCAAATGCGACTGACCGACATAGTTGACCGCGACCGATGCGAATCCACTCATACGATCGCTCAATTCCATATCGTATCGAGCCGATACCGAACCGGCGCCGGCCGGAACCGCGGGCAGCAACCCCTCGGTTTGGACCAGCAAGCTGTTCGCATGCGTTATCGTCGGAACGCCGACCGAGGCGCTGGCTGTAAGCCGCAAATTCCGCCAAGGTTCGGCGGTGAAATCGCCCTCTATACCGGGTAGGTCCACTTGACCGGCGTTGATTATATATAACGAGCCATCAGGAAGAATTTGATCGCTCTGAACATTGTCCCAGTGCTCATAGAACAAGGCGCCGTTTGTGATCACTCGGCTGTCCCACCAAGTAGCCTTCACACCGCCCTCGATGTCGAGCAAGTGATCGGATGCAAATGTCGCCGTGCCGGGATGATCGCTGTCGTTAGCACCCAAGTTGATTCCGGCAGGACCATCGATGTTTACGCCGCCCAGCCGGAAGCCTTCCGACGCGAGAGCGTAAAGCGTGAAAGTCTGCTCCGGCTGATAACTGACGACGAACTTCTTGATGAGATCTGGCTTGGCGTTCATGCCGTGGGCTAGGCGTTGCGCGCCAGTTGCAACGTTGCCGAGCATCGCGTCCACATTGAGCGACGAATAAAACGCGCGTAAGCCGCCTGTGACTGACCAGTGGTCATCGATATGGTACGTGACTTCAGCGAACACGGCGGCTTCGTCGAAATGATCATCGCGCTGCTCGGTACGGGTTGAAAGCGTCTGTGAGGAAGCGTTCTGGCCCGTAAATCGTGCGCCGTAATCTTCGTCCCGGTGTGAATAAAATAGACCGCTTAGCCATTGCCACGGACCGTCATTCGTCGAGACGACGCGCGTTTCGTGGCTAATCGATTGAATATTACGGACATCGTTAAAGCGTGCTGGATTCTGCGGAAAGCCGGTCAGCGCGTTCCATGTCAATGTGGCATCGTATTGCGTGCTGAGGTGCCGGCCTGTTGTTGCGGTTTCGCTTACGATCTCGGCGCTGTCGAGTTCAACTTCCGCCCGAAGGCTTGCCTGGAGAAATTGATCGCGATGGGGTTCCGGAACGTAATTCGCTCGCTGTAGCGGCGTGATTGTATATTGCGAATCGTCGCTGCCAATATCTTGGATTGTGAACCCGGCTATGATCGACCACCGCTCATCGGGGTGCCATTTGAGCGACATGCGCCCGCCGGCCAGTTTTGTCTGATTTACATCGTCGCGGTGAAGGCGAACGTCGTTGATATAACCGCCATCGTCTTCGGTATAGGCCACAGCGCGCATCGCCAACTGGTCATCGACAAGCGGAATATTGAGAACGCCGTTGAAGCCAGCCGAGGGGGCGCCGCTTTCCGTTGCCGCTACGTATGCCGACGCTGAGGTATGATATTCGTCTATAACCGGCTTGTTCGTAACGATGCGCACGAGGCCACCGAGTGACCCTGCGCCGTACAACGTACCTTGCGGCCCCCGCAGAATTTCTACGCGATCGATATCAACAAGTTTGAGGCCTGGGTCGGGCGCGTCGTCAGTGAGTTGGGCATCGTCCAAATATGCGCCGACGACCGATTGCATGCGGCCGGAAAAAATACTGTCGGATAGACCGCGTAGAAAAAGCTTATCCTGTCCCATACCCAATTGGGTGCTGGCCATGCCAGGTACTTGCGTAGCCAGGTCGCTAACCGTTTGCGCCCCGGTATCCTGCAGCAAATTGCCAGGCACGACGCTGACCGGATAGGGAAGCATTTCGGCGATTTCGTTGCGCTTCGTTGCGGTGACGACCACGAGGTCCGTTATCGCAGGAGCGGCTTTTGGCGGGGCGTCCTGCACGACACGCGGCAATATGCGCACAGTGTGAGAATCGATAAACTGATGGTCGAATCCTGTACCGGCGAGCAGCTTCCCAAGAGCCTCATCAACGCTCAATTCACCATCGACCGGTTTACTGACGGCGGCACCGAACTGCACGCCGCTGTGCCCGATGGAAATTTCCGATTGCAAAGCGAGATTGATCAGCGCCGATGAAATCGGCGCTGCTGGAATGTGAAACGGCCTACGCTCCGTTTGAGCGCCGGCCACACTGCTCAGCGTCAAAAGGATGAGGGCAGGCCCAAGGCTCCGCCGGCCGCATTTACGTATCAATTGCATATTGCCCCGCGCGAACGTCGCAAGGCCTTGCTACTCGGAGTGACGCTGCGGATGCAAGACGATGTTAGATCCCGTGATGTCTTCAGTCAGCGGTAGTAGCTCCGTCAATTGTTTTAGCACGACTTCCTCCTTGCCCAGCTTGAGTACACCGGAGAAGCGCGGGGCGTGCTCGGCATCGGCCAGGACAATCTGCCGAGGAAAATGCCGGTTCAAGTCCGAGACCACCTGAGATAGCGGCGCATTGTCGTAGCTAAGATAGCCTTTGTTCCAAGCCGTTACGGCGTCCGGGTCGATATGGGTTACGACGCCGGTCGAATGGCCATCCCCCAACTGGACGCGGTTGCCGGCGGTGATTTCCACCGGCGCATTCTGTTCGGTTCGCGATGTGACGGCGACCTTCCCCTCAGCCACACCGACGGTAAGGTTTTGTCCTTCGCACAAAACGTCAAAGACTGTGCCGATATCCCACACTTCGTGATCGCCGGCGCGCAAGTGGAAGGGCTGGCTCTGATTGTGAACGACGTGGAAAATCGCTTCGCCGCGTTCGAGGTTGGCTTGGCGTTTATCCGCTGACAGAGAAAGGCGCGTGCCGCCGTTAAGATCGATCTTCGTGCCGTCTGCAAGCGAAACGGACAATATTTCGCCGGGTTTTGTTTCGTAGATACGTTCGGCGTTTGGCCAAGGCCACACCGTCAAGAGGATACTGGCTGCCAGCAACGCGATTGCACCCACAGCGGTACTACGGCGACTGAAGATCCCATCTGGCCTGGGTTCATTGCGATCTGGAAACACAGCCAGCGCTGGCGCGGAAAGTTCAGAAGGAGCAATTTCGTCGAGGCCTTCATAGAGGTCTTCGACTTGGTCGAAGGCGAGGCGGTGGCTGCAGTCAAGCTCGAGACAGGCTTGAAACGCGCGCCAATCTTCTTCGCCTACCGTTTCGGAGTGCAAGAGAACGTGCCACTCAACGGCGCGCGCTAAGATCTCACTGGAAACGGCGTTTTTTTCGTTCGACACGGTCAAGGCCGCATCTCCTGCTCAAGCGAAGTCCTAATGGCTTCCCATGTGAGTGACGCCGCATCGCCCGGCAATCCGCCATGCAATTTTCCGGGTTCCGTAAGGGTTGTCATCACCTGTTGCATTTCAATCACGGCCCACCCGCTTCACCAAATGTTTCAAAGCCGTTGTCATATGCTTTTCTACGGTGCTGCGTGCGATGCCCACGCGCGCCGAAATATCCGCATGCGAAAGTCCCTCGAATTTGTGCAGCACGAAGACGCGACGGCACTGCGGTGACAATTCATTCAGCGCCGCTTTCACGGCAGCCAATTTCTGCTTTGCATGATAGGCCGCATCGGCCGGTGTTACATTGTCGAGCATCTCTGTGCCGGCCACCACGTGCATGCTATCGACCCAGGAGGCATCACGTGCGCCGGCCCGGTTGCGCGAACGACGGAGATCACGCGCGATGTTCAGCGCTATCTTGAACAGATAGTTGATGGGACTGCGAATATCGCCGCTGATTTCGGTCCGGCTCAGGCGAAGCCACAATTCCTGTATGGCTTCTTCGGCGTCTTCCTCATTGCCCATTCTGGCAATAAGAAAGCGTTTGAGGACGCTTCGTTCCGAGAGGTAGGCCTGCAGGAGTTCGGGTTTGCGGTCCACGGTTTTTCCAGAAGGGAAGGCCGAACTCTGCAGTATTGCGAGATTACTACTATAGCGAAATGGAAAAGCTGAAAATACCGGCCTGAGCGGCGGCAGGTCACCGCGAAGTGAATGCCGCGAATTATTACTTCGGCGAAGGTAGGGATCGGTAAGTGCGGTGTCGTCTTACGACCGGCAATCGATCGAGAGTTTGGCGTGAAACGATTTTTCTATCTGGCTTTTCCTTTTGTTTCCGCCTTCCTCTCGGTGGACGCCACAATTTGCCAAGCGAAGGCTGCCGATCTGGTGGTAACAATTACCGATGTAAGACCCGGTGCGGGAAATATTCGCGTCGCGCTGTACTCCGATCCCAATTCGTTTCGCGATGAATCCCACGCATTTCGCGTGGCGTCGGCGACAGCCGATGCATCGACAGTTAACGTGGTCTTCCAAGATATTCCCAATGGAAGTTATGCCGCGCTGGCCTATCATGATGCCAACGACAACAAGAAATTGGATCTCTCGCTCGGTATGTTCCCGACAGAAGCTTGGGGTTTGTCGAACGATCCAAAGGTCCTATTCGGTCCTCCGCGATTTGGCCCGTCTTCATTCTACGTCGGCGATGGAAAAACAAGCATCGCGATCGTGCTGCACTACTAATTGGCGGCTGACGTCCACCGACGTTTAAAATGCCATGCGTCCTGCATGGCATTTTCGAGCTCACGCGCACAACCGTATTTGCGAAACAGATGCTCGGTCGCGAAAGTCAGTTGCGAATGCTTTCGTGTTTGAGATCGCGAGTGTCATGCGACACATGAAATTTTCTTCGAAACGGCCGATCTGCGAAATTGGAAACGCCTTAGAAGCAAATGCCGCTTACGTTGCCGCGTATACCAAGGAGGTAACGATCATGCAGATCGCAAATGTGGGAGCTTCGGTGCAATCGATGCCGATGCGTCAGCCTGAGCGGGCAGAAGGCGCTCGACCCGATCATGATGGTGACGGTGACGACAAAGGCTCCATCAAGCCGGCTACGGCGGCCGGCGTCGGAACGACCGTCGACGTAAGCGCGTAAAAAATAGAAGAAGGGATGGGCTGGGTAGGGGTGCTTTCCCCTTCTTCTATCTTTCTTGCGGCCAATGCTATGGAGCCAGCCGCAGGACAATGACGCCGCGAACGGTCTATTTCCCCACCGGGGAACATTGGTCACGTCCAGAGTGAAAAAATGCGAGAGCACCGGCGGGTGATGGCGATTTCCCACCAAACGCTGAACCGCCGCTGCTGCCATCCGCCAGCATGAAACGCCAAAGCGTCGGATCGCTTACCGCGCAAAATTCTGGCGACGCCACCCCCGCGCGCGGTTCGAGCGACGTGAGTGGCCGATCAGAAGGCCTCGGTTGGAGGGACTCCGCTGCACGACCACCAGCGGTTTTCGGCGGTCAGGTGGGAACCCGCTTATTTACCAAGCAGAATGAATATTTCCTGAGCGGAAATAAATAGGCGCACCTCCCCACAGTCTCGCCAAATGTGGCGCTTTTCCTGGCTTTTTGAAATCCGCGAAACTGGTCCAGTTCTTGAATAGGAGGAAACTAGTTTTCTCTGTAGGAACTCGGTCCGTAAGCGGTGCGCGCTTCCAGGCCGGCAGATGGGGGTTTTCATGGCGCAAGAAGCCGTCGCTCTCGGGTCGACGCCCGAAACAATCAAAGACCGTATCGATGTGATGTTCGCACGCGACAAGATGTTCGCGCTTACTCTGGTGGCCATTCTCTGGCTCACGGTTTTCTTCGTGATGTTCCAGATGCGGGTGTTCATTCCCGATCCCGCGATCGAAGTGGCGTGTTGGTTGGTGGCAAGCGTGCTGCTGCTGTTCAACACCGGCTCGATTCTCGCCATGTTCAAGCATTACGCCCAGGACAAGGCGCATATCTATTCGGTGGACATCCGCCACCTCGATGCCGGGCATTGAGGTGCAACCATGAAATCCATCTACGTTCCACCGAAGCAAAGCATCATCGGACAGTTGTTCGATGTGAGCTTCCTGCTTGTAAAGACAGCCTTCGATTATGATGGTCCGTGGCCGGCGGTGTCTGTGTGGCATGGCGACCACGATCATGTCGTTGCTGCACAGAATGCCGAAGCGATCTTGGCACAATGGATGGATGTGCACCGGCTCAATGCCCAACCCACTTTCCAGGATCGCGTCGATGGATATCCAAGACGGGTATGGACGGATGCAAAGGGCAAGACCGTTCTGACGTCATACACCATCACGGGAATGGGACACGGGACACCGGTGCGGACGGCGGGCGAGAATGGCGCTTGCGGTCACGCGGGGCCATTCATCTTGGAGACAGGCATTTCTTCAAGCTTTCGCATAGCGGAGCTTTGGGGGTTAACGACGGGCAAGGCAAAACGAAACGGTGCTTCGCAAATTCGCCCGGAACCTGTTTTGCGTAAGAAACTCACTGTCTCCGAGCCCCTTGAGGCACTAACGGGTGCGGAAACCATCTCGTCTGTGCGCAAAACCATCGAGAAAGCGCTTCGCGCGGCTGGGTTGCTGAAATCTCCGTGATGGTTGCAATGCCACCTTGCGTCCCCCGTGCCTGGCGGTGATGATGCTTCGTGTGCGGAACGGAGCTGACGCAAGCATGCTATCTTTCCGCGAAACCTCTATTTGGTAGTACTCAACCCAGATTCATCGCCGTTGCTGTTTGCCACAATCTGAGTGGCGCCCACGACAGCAAGGCGGAAATTCTATTTTGCAAAACTGTCCCAACCAACGAAAAGGCAAACATCATGGGTGCACGTCGCACAAACGCTAAGAAAAAAACGAAACGTCGCGCGCATGCCGACAGCAGAAAGAAGGCACGGGCCAACGTCGATAGCGCCGCTCTTCAAGGCGATCGCTCTTCCGGCCGCAAAGAGAGTGCCGCTTCCGGCGGACGCGCCAAGCGCGACTAACGCGGACGAGATCCCATCGCATCACATGCGAAGCGGAACAAATTCGAAGCTACAAAAAGGCCCGCCAATCTGGCGGGCCTTTTTATTTGGGATGCAGATCTAGTTTTCATCCTCGTATTCGATGCCATATGCATCATCGATCTGACCAAAATGTCTGAGCGCGCGGTGATTTGGCCCATCGGGAGCCACGGCGACCTTCGCAGTTCCCAGATGGAACTCGGGCTGCAGGGCGAACGTTACCGTCACGTATCGTCATCGGGCGCGCCAGTTCACATGCGCCTGCGAAAGAGGAGCGCGGGACCATGTCCATTACCAATCCGAGCGCCAAAGAGCGGTTGGAAATTCTGACACTTCGGCGCAACCAGAAAATGGCGCGTTCCGCCCACGCCTATATGCGGGGCAACACGCTCAAATTTTACGAGTGGCTTGAAACCACCGCCGGCAAGGCCTTGCCGGATGGCCCCGCTGTTTGGATTTGCGGCGATTGCCATGTCGGCAATCTCGGGCCTTTGGCAAACATCAAAGGCCACGTGGATATTCAGATCCGCGATCTTGACCAGACAGTGATCGGCAATCCCGCACATGACTTGATCCGGCTGGGTCTTTCGCTCGCGACCGCGGTTCGCAGTTCGAATCTGCCGGGCATAACCACCGCCCACATGATCGAGAACATGATTGGCGGATATGAAGGTGCGTTGCTGGATAGACCAAAGAAAGAAGCAAAGGCGGGTGCCGATGCGGCCGCCATTCAGCGTGTCATGCAGCAGGCGCTGCGCCGGAGATGGAAGCATTTGGCCCACGAGCGGATCGAGGATTTGCGGCCGACTATCCCGCGCGGTGACAAGTTCTGGAATCTGACACGCGCGGAGCAGCGCGATTTGAAGACCTTGCTCAAATCCGGCGAATTGCGAAATCTGGTGACCGCATTGCACAGCCGCAGAAACGACGCGGACCTCCAACTGCTTGACGCCGCCTATTGGGTAAAAGGTTGCAGCTCGCTCGGACGCTTGCGATATGCCGTGCTGGTGGGTGTTGATCACAACCGGCGGACAGAAGGCGGAATATGCTTTCTCGATATCAAGGAGGCGACCACTGCGGTGGCGCCCAGGTCGTTAGACGCCAAAATGCCGAAAGACAATGCGGTGCGTGTCGTCGAGGGCGCCCGGAATCTGTCGCCGAATCTGGGCGAACGCATGATGGCATCTCGGTTTGGCGATCGGTCCGTTGTGGTGCGCGAATTGCTGCCTCAGGATTTGAAGCTGGAAGTGGATCAGTTGACGCAGGAGGAGGCGGTTGCCGCTGCACGCTATCTCGCGAGCGTTGTCGGCAAGGCCCATGCCCGCCAGATGGATGAGGATACGCGTCACCGCTGGAGCAAGACGTTGAATGAAAAACGATCCAAGACCTTGGATGCTCCGTCTTGGCTATGGTCCAGCATTGTCGATCTGGTTGGCATCCATGAAGCAAGCTATCTGGAACACTGCCGGCGCCTGATGGCCGCCGCTTGA
>CAIYRG010000189.1 GCA_903928515.1 uncultured Alphaproteobacteria bacterium
CAGCGCTGGCCAATGTCCCCCGCAAATCGGTAATGGCGTTGGCGGGCGCGTTTTGATTCAGAGGAACGGTAGGAATTTGCGCGTCTCCAGAAGAGTAATGGTTCTCGCCAGTCTTTGTGGCGGCGTGATGGCCAATATGGGCATTAACGCGCAAGCACGAGCCGCAGCACCGCTGCGGATAGTTGGGCTCGGCGACAGCCTGATGCAAGGCTATGGCCTGCCGCCCGGCGGCGATTTCCCGGCGCGGCTGCAAGCCAAGTTGGTTGCCGATGGCGTGGCGGTGCAGATCGTCAACGCGGGTGTTTCGGGCGATACCTCTGCCGGCGGGCTGGCGCGGCTCGATTGGTCGCTGGCCGATCACCCCGATGGCGTGATCGTGGAACTCGGCTCCAACGATGCGTTGCGCGGGCAAGCGCCGGAAGACATCGAAAAGAACCTCGATGCCATTTTGGCGAAGCTGAAAGCCGCCAATGTGCCGGTGCTGCTTGCGGGCATGAAGGCGCCGCGCAATCTTGGTCCTGACTATGTGGCGAAGTTCGACGCGTTATTCCCGCGCCTCGCCAAGAAATACGGCGTGTTATTCTATCCGTTCTTCTTGGACGGTGTGGCGACCGATCCCAAGCTGAACCAGAAAGACGGCATGCACCCCAATCCGCAAGGCGTGGAGATCATCGTCGCGCGCATCGAACCGTTCGTGAAGCAGCTCATCGTGAAAGCACGCAAATGATCGGGCGTCTGCTTTCCGTCGGCGGCTTTACGGCGCTCTCGCGCGTCACCGGTTTTGCACGCGATGTGCTGATGGCCTGGATTTTGGGCAAAGGCGTGCTGTCCGACGCGTTCATCGTGGCGTTTCTGTTTCCCAATTATTTCCGCGCCATCTTCGGCGAAGGCACGATCAACCCGGCGTTCTTGCCGCGCTATGCCGCGTTGCAAGCCAAAGGCGAAGAAGCGAAGGCTGCATTGTTCGCGTCGCGCGTGTTCTCTTGGCAGATGGCTGCACAGCTCGTTCTGCTGGTGGTGGCGATGGCCCTCATGCCGTTCATCGTGCGCGCGCTGGCGCCCGGATTTAGCGACGAACAATTCGCGCTCACCGTGCATCTGGCGCGCATCACCTTTCCCTATCTCATTCTCACCGTGATCGCGGTGCAGATTTCCGCCATGCTGAATGCCCGCGAGAAATTCTGGGCGGCGGCAGCATGGTCGAATTTTCTCAATCTCGGCATGATCGCAACGCTGCTCGCCTCGCGCTGGTTTCCATCGGCCGCGCACGCTGCCGCCTGGGGCGTGATGTTCGGCGGCGTCATGCAGACGGGCTTCATGCTGTGGGCAGGGTCACGCGAGGGCGTCACGTTGCGCCTGTCGTGGCCGCGTTGGACGGCCGAGATCAATGAGTTCTTCAAGGCCTTCGGCGCGGTGACGTTTGGCGCGGCCAGTGTCGTCGTCGCGCCGCTGATCGACACGGTGTTGGCGAGCTTGCTGCCCACGGGTAGCCGAACGGCGCTCTATTATGCCGACCGCATCAACCAATTGCCGCTCGGCGTGTTGGGCATCGCGCTCGGCACAGTGTTGTTGCCGGAAATGTCAAAGCGCCTGGCCAAAGGCGATCGCGCCGGATCGAACGCGGCGCAGAATCGTTCGGCCGCATTGACGCTGCTGCTGACGCTGCCCTTCGCGCTGACTTTCATGGTGATCCCGGACACGATCATGCGCGGATTGTTCGCGCATGGCGCGTTCGATGCCGGGGCGGCATCGCTTTCGGCGGAGGCGCTGGCCGCTTACGGCGCGGGCCTTCCGGCAATGGCGCTGGTCAGGATCATCGCCTCGACCTTCTATGCGCGCCACGACACGGCAACGCCCGCGCGGGCGACGGTGACGGCGCTTGTCTCGAACATCCTCCTGAAAGTGCTGTTCGTCTGGGGCCTGCATTGGGGTGTGGCAGGGATCGCGCTGGGCACTTCAATAGGTGCCTGGATCAATGTCGCGATCCTCACCTGGTTCGGCCACAGCCGCGCGCTGCTTGCCATCGAAAAAGAATTTCAACGCGCGCTGTTGCCGGCGTTGGTGGCTGCGGTTGCTGCGGCGGTGGGTGCCTGGTGCGGCGTGCAAGGCGCGAACGCGCTGTTCGCGCACGGGCGCTTTGCCGATCTCATCATGCTGGGGTCGGCCATGATCTGCGGCGCTGCTGCCTATAGCGCGGTGGTGCTAATGTTCAGGCGGGCTCTGCCGCTTGGGCGCCTGGCCAAGTGATTTACTTCCCATGATCCGCCTCTTCGTTGCGCTCTCGCTTCCTGAGATCGTGCGGCAGCACTTGGCGACGCTGCAAGGCGGTGTGGAAGGCGCGCGTTGGAGCAGTGACGAGCAGTTGCATCTCACGCTACGCTTCATCGGCGAGGTGGACGAGGCCCAGGCACGCGATATCGACGACGCGCTTTCCGGGATCAGCAGCCCGGCCTTCATGCTAGTGCTCGCGGGTATCGGCGAATTCGGTGGCACCAAGGCCCACACGCTCTGGGCGGGTATTCGCCCGAACGGCGCGCTTATGCATTTGCAGCGCAAGATAGAAACCGCGCTGCAGCGTTTTGGCTTTGAGGCGGCAGGCCGAAAGTTTACGCCGCACGTCACGCTCGCGCGGCTGCGCGGCGTATCGCTTTCAAAGGTACGGGAATTTCTTTCCATACATGCGCTGTTTGCGAGTCTGGAATTTCCGGTGGAGAGCTTCGCGCTCTATTCGAGCCAGCTCACTTCGGACGATCCGATCTACCGGGTGGAGCAGGAATACGCCCTCACAGATTAAATCACCGTCATCCCCGACGAACATCGCGAAACGATGTGAGGGAAGGGGACACAGGTGTTCGAGTTAAATTCGCTGGGACCTGGATTCCCTTCCCCTCGGCACCTTCGGTGCCGCGGCCGGGAATGACGTGCTTTAAGGGCGAAGGATCAGGTGTTTTCTATGAGATCCATGTCTTCGTCCGAGAAGCCGAAATAATGGCCGATCTCGTGCACCACCACGTGCCGCACGATATCGCCAAGTGCCTCCTCGCCGCTTTCCGACCAATAATCGAGAATGGGACGGCGATAGAGGAAGATCAGCGTCGGTTCCGCCGCATGCGCGCCTTCGCGGGCTGGGGCCGATACGCCCTGGAACAGGCCCAGAATGTCGAAATCGGTCTCTAGCGACATGTCGCGCTGTACGTCGTCGTCCGGGAAATCCTCCACCCGGAACACGAGCTCGCCCCCGAGCGCCTGAAATTCCTTCGGCAGGCTTGCGAAAGCGGTGCGCGCCAAGGTTTCGATATCCTCCAGTGAAGGGGCTGCGCGGTCCGTCCAATCCATCGTCATGTCCTTTTGTTTGGCGCAGTATACCGCGTCATTGCGAAAGGACGCACATCATGGCGAAGCTCAACGGAGACGCCCGCAAACAAGCCCTGGCGGGTTTGCCGCAATGGAAAGAGGCGCAAGGGCGCGATGCCATCACGCGGCGCTTCGTATTCCAGGATTTCGTTGAGGCATTCGGATTCATGGCGCGCGTGGCGCTGACGGCCGAAAAGATGGACCACCATCCCGAATGGACGAATGTCTACAAGACTGTAGACGTCACGTTATCGACACATGACGCGGGCGGACTGACGGAGAAGGATATCGCGTTGGCGAAGGCGATGGAGGCTTACGCGCCCGCGAAATAGGCACCGAGAACGAGCCACAATGCGCCGTTGGCCACCACCATGGTCGTCAGACGCCCACGATCCTGCCAAATCGGCAGCGAGGCCAAATTGTCCCCCAAGGAAACTTCCTCCGGTTGGGCCATGTTCCGAGAGTTTGCCGATGGAACCGCAGCCGGTTGAACCGCGCTAAGCCAATCGAAATCCGCGGAATCGCCGGTAAGCCGGCAGGCATTGGCCTTGTATCGTGCGTACGCCATGACAACCCGCCTACCCAACCAACGTGCGCGCAGCTCGAATGCTGGCGCTTTTGGTGTTTCAGGACAACGCGAGTCTGACGGAGTCGTTCCCCTTTCGGTGTGAAGGGTTGTTGAAGACTTAAATGGGCCCTTCGCCTTTGCGGTTTTTCACCAGATCGTCGACTACCGACGGGTCGGCGAGCGTGGAAATGTCGCCCAAATTCGACAGATCGTTTTCCGCGATTTTGCGCAAAATGCGCCGCATGATTTTGCCGGACCGCGTTTTGGGCAGACCTGGCGCGAATTGGATCACATCGGGACGCGCGAACCCGCCGACATGCTTCGCCACCCATTGGCGAAGTTCCTCGGCCAAAGCGTCGGTCGGCTGCACGCCCACTTTCAACGTGACGTAGCAATAAATCGCCTCGCCTTTGATATCGTGCGGAATGCCGACTGCCGCGGCTTCGGCAACACCCGTGTGGCCGACCAGTGCGGATTCCACTTCGGCGGTGCCGATGCGATGGCCCGAGACCTTGATCACATCGTCCACGCGGCCGGTGATCCAGTAATAGCCATCGGCATCGCGCCGGCAGCCGTCGCCCGTGAAGTAATAGCCGGGGTAGGTTTTGAAATAGGTGTCGATGAAGCGCTGGTGATCGCCATAGACGGTGCGCATTTGGCCCGGCCAGGATTGCGTAATCACCAGATTGCCCGCGGCTTCGCCGTCCAGAATCTTGCCGTTCGGGTCCATCAAGGCGGGCACGATGCCGAACAACGGTTTGGTGGCCGAGCCGGGTTTCAGATCGGTGGCCCCGGGAAGCGGCGAAATCAAAATGCCGCCGGTTTCGGTTTGCCACCATGTGTCCACGATGGGGCAACGGCCATCGCCGACAATGCGGTGATACCAAAGCCAGGCTTCGGGATTGATCGGCTCACCCACGGAGCCGAGCAGGCGCAGCGTGGCGCGGCTGGTTTTCTTCACCGGGTCTTCGCCTTCGCGCATCAGCGCGCGGATCGCGGTGGGCGCGGTGTAGAAGATGTTGACCTGGTGCTTGTCGATCACCTGCCAGAAGCGGCTGGTGTCGGGATAGTTGGGCAC
>CAIYRG010000190.1 GCA_903928515.1 uncultured Alphaproteobacteria bacterium
CAGTGCTGCGCCATCGCCGATCTGCCAGGTGCGATGTTCGGCGGGGCGATGCAGAACCGTTTGTCCGTGAAAGCCGATCAGCGCCAGGTCGGCGGGCGCGAGATTCGCCTGCGCCATCAGCGCCTGCACGGCCTCGGCGTGAATCTGGGTAAGGCGCGTCTCGGCATCCGAAACGCTTTGCGGGGAAGAACCCGGCTTGGCATGGGCCGCGTCATCCAGCGCCTGGCGCAACAACGCGCGCAATTCCGGCGCATAGGGCCAGCTCAACGCCTGGCCCGGCTGCGCGAAACCCTCGCCGTCGGTTTCCAGCACGGCCGCGTCGACGCCGTCCAAGGACGTGCCGCTCATCAGCCCGATGGCTTTGACAACCCCGTCTTTCATGGCCCCTCTTTACCGCTTAAGGGAGGCATTGATGTTCGCGCCCCCTCTTCGTAGTGATAGCACGCTATGTCCGATAACCGCCCCGATTTCTTGTCGCTGTTGAAGGCCCGCCGCCAGTTCCATGACTGCACGGCACCGGAAACCTTAACGTCACTTTCCGCCAACGAGCGCGTCACCGGCTATATCGGTTTCGATTGCACCGGCCCGTCGCTGCATGTCGGCAGCTTGGTGCAGATCATGACGCTGCGCCGCTTCCAGCAGGCAGGCCATCGCCCCATCGTGGTGATGGGCGGCGGAACCACGAAAGTCGGCGATCCTTCCGGCAAGGATGAAACGCGCCAACTTCTCACCCATGCGCAAATCCAGGCCAATAAAGAATCCATCCTCAAAAGTTTCCGCCGGTTCCTCACCTTCGGCGACGGCCCGACCGATGCGATCATGGTCGACAATGCCGAATGGCTCGACAAGCTTGAATATGTCGACTTCCTGCGTGAGGTCGGCCGTCACTTCTCGATCAACCGTATGCTGACGATGGATTCGGTGAAGCTGCGGCTGGAGCGCGATCAAGCGCTGTCGTTTCTCGAATTCAACTACATGATCCTGCAGGCCTACGATTTCGTGGAGCTGTACAAGCGCTATGGCTGCCGCCTGCAATGCGGCGGTTCCGACCAATGGGGCAACATCGTCTCCGGTATCGAACTCGGCCGGCGCATGTCGGAAGCCGAATTGTTCGGCGTCACCACGCCGCTGATGACGACATCCTCCGGCGCGAAGATGGGCAAGACGGCCTCTGGCGCGGTGTGGCTGAACGCCGATCTCTGCTCGCCCTATGACTACTGGCAATATTGGCGCAACACGGAAGATGCCGATGTCGGCCGCTTCCTGCGCATCTTCACCGAACTGCCCGAGAGCGAAATCGTCCGGCTCGAAAGCCTGCAAGGCGCAGAGTTGAACGACGCCAAGAAAATCCTGGCGACAGAAGCCACCACGCTTGCGCATGGCAAGGAAGCCGCCGAAAACGCAGCAGAAACCGCGCGCCGCACGTTTGAAGAAGGCGGCTCGGCGGAAGGCTTGCCGACTTACGAGATTGAAGCCGCGAAGCTGGCGGCGGGAATTCCGGTCGCCAATTTGGCGCAGCTTGCGGGGCTCACCGCTTCCACGGGCGAGGCGCGACGCTTCATCCAGCAGAACGGTTTGAGCGTGAACGGCGTGGCCGTGAGCGATGTGAAGGCGACGGTGAGCGCAGCCGACGTGAAAGACGGCGTGATCAAGCTCTCGCTCGGCCGCAAGAAACACATCCTGGTGAAGCCGATCGCGTAAACGCGCGGTGCAGAACTATCACGGTTCATTACATCACCCTCCGTCATGGCCCACATAGTGTGGGCCACCCAGGTGATGCACCACGAGCGTTGCAAATCGCGCTGTGTTCTTTCCGTCGCCATCCAGTTTCAAGTTCAACTGGGTGGCCCGCATTTGCGGGCCATGACGGTGTTTTATTTGGAAAGTGCCGGTCAGTTCGGTGTCGAAGCTGGCGGCGGGAATTCCGGTCGCCAATTTGGCGCAGCTTGCGGGGCTCACCGCTTCCACGGGCGAGGCGCGACGCTTCATCCAGCAGAACGGTTTGAGCGTGAACGGCGTGGCC
>CAIYRG010000191.1 GCA_903928515.1 uncultured Alphaproteobacteria bacterium
CGTGGCAAACCATGCCCTGCGTGAACAGGCCGGAGAACGGCTCGTCGATGGAGACATGGCCGCATCTGTGCATCGCGCGCGTGAAGAAGCGCCCATAGAGGAGATGCAGCACGGCGTGTTCGACACCGCCGATATATTGATCGACGGGCAGCCAGTAATCGGCGGCCTGTTTGTTGACCGGCGTCTCGGCGTGATTGTCGGTGAAGCGCGCGAAATACCACGACGAATCCACAAACGTGTCGAGCGTGTCGGTTTCGCGCGTCGCAGCACCACCGCATTTCGGGCAGGTGGTGTTTTTCCACGTGGGATGCAGGGCCAGCGGATTGCCCGGCACATCGAAGCGCACATCGTCGGGCAACGCGACCGGCAAATCCGAAGCGGCCACCGGTACGATCCCGCACGATCCGCAATGCACCACCGGAATCGGGCAACCCCAATAACGCTGGCGCGAGATCAGCCAATCGCGCAGGCGATAGTTCACCGTGCGCGTGCCTTGGCCGGCCTTCTCGATTTTTTCAGCCGCAATCTTCTTCGCCGTGTCGACATCCAACCCGTCGAGGAAGCGCGAATTCGCCAGACGTCCGGGGCCGGTATAGGCCTCATTGCCGACATCAAAACTTTTCGGGTCTTCGCCTTCGGGCACAACAACCGCCTGCACGGGCAGTTTGTATTTGCGGGCGAAATCCAGGTCGCGCTGATCGTGCGCCGGGCAACCGAAGATCGCGCCGGTGCCATAACCCATCAGCACGAAGTTTGCGACATAGACCGGCAATTCCCAAGCGGGATCGAAGGGATGCACGGCTTTGATGCCGGTGTCATATCCCATCTTCTCGGCCATCTCGATGGCCGCTTCCGCCGTGCCGGTCTTGTGGCATTCGGCGATGAAGGCGGTGAGCTTGGGGTCTTTGGCCGCTAGCGCTTGCGTCAGTGGATGATCGGGCGACAGCGCCACGAAGCTGGCGCCGAACAGTGTATCGGGACGCGTGGAGAACACATCAACCGTGGGCACCGGCGCGTTCTTGAGCGCGAAGGTGAAGCGCAGACCTTCCGAACGGCCGATCCAGTTCTGCTGCATCAGCCGCACTTTGTCGGGCCAACGCTCCAAACCATCCAACGCCGTCAGCAGATCGTCGGCGAATTCGGTGATCTTGAAAAACCATTGCGAGAGCTTCTTGCGCTCGACGATGGCGCCCGAACGCCAGCCGCGGCCATCGATCACCTGCTCGTTGGCGAGCACGGTGTGATCGACCGGGTCCCAATTCACATCGGCTTCGGCGCGATAGACCAAATTGGCGGCGAAGAAATCGAGGAACAGGCGCTGCTCGCGCGCATAATATTCGACGTCGCAGGTGGCGAATTCGCGCGACCAATCGATGGCCAGGCCCATTTGCTTGAGCTGATCGCGCATCGCCGCGATGTTTTCATAAGTCCAATTGCGCGGATGCACGCCCTTTTCGCGCGCCGCGTTTTCCGCCGGCAGGCCGAAGGCATCCCAGCCCATCGGATGCAGCACGTTGTAGCCTTGCGCGCGCCGGAAACGGGCGATGACATCGCCCATCGTGTAGTTGCGCACGTGCCCCATATGGAGGCGCCCCGACGGATAGGGGAACATCTCAAGCACGTAATATTTGGCTTTGTCGGACGCATTGTCCGCGAGAAATGCGTTCGCGGCGTTCCACGCCGCTTGCCAGCGTTTCTCCGATTCCTTGGCGTTATAGCGCGCCATAGACTTCCCCTGCCCCGCCCGCGATGCGCGGCAACAAAAGCGGGGTCGTGATTAGAACGAAATTACTGATCGGTTCCGGTGGAGGCCAAGCGCAATTCGCGCGCACGCGACAGAATCGCGTCTTCCAGCTTCGTGGACGTACCGGGGTTCACCGGCGCATCAACCCAACCCGAAGCGCCACGAACCTGACGGAACACCGACACCTTGAGCGCATCTGCGCGCAAGCGACGATCCAGGATGTAGGCCGTGACCTTCATCTTCTCGGCCGGCGTTTCCGGCGCGGAATACCATTCGGTAATGATCACGCCACCCACCGCATCCTCGGATTGGAGCGGCATGAAATCCAGCGTGTCGAGAACCGCGCGCCACAAATAGCCGTTCACGCCAAGGCGCGGGCGGTTGCCGTTCGCGTCGGCATCGTCGGCATCCGATGTGGAGTTGCTGGCATCATCGGAAGACGACGAAGCCGTAGCCGGGCCGAGTTCCACGGGGGGCGGCGCGGCGGCAGGGCCGTCCGCATCGTCGGAATCGCTGAAAATGCTGCAACCGGCGAGAAGAAGTGCGCAAGCAGCGCAGAGTAAAATCCGCATGGAACGGTCCTTGGAGGCGGCCGGGACGAAAAACACGCGAATCGGCCTATAGCTTTGAACTGACACGCGTCTTGTGCAACGTGCGGCTTATACTGAGCTAATCCGTGCCGCGCAACGCCGTAACGGATTTAAGCGCCGGACATGAGCGTTGCCGGGGATTGAGGAGAGAATATGGCGAACGGCACGAGCCCTTTGCGGTCCCCCCTTTTACGGTCTCCAGCCACGCGCTGGATCACTCCCCTGCTTTTATCCGCCGGAATCGCCTCGCTGTCGGCGGGGGCGGTCCACGCCTCGGAATGGGGCGATGCGCGGGCTGTCGATCCGCCCCAATGGGAATGGAACGGCATCGATTTGACGCTGGGAGGCTCGGCCTCGGGGGCGGCCTACAGCGAAAACGCCTCGAACGGCCCCACCCGGCCCAGCGGTTATGACGATAGCGGGCTTACTGGGCAGTTGCGCGCCAATGCCCGAATCGAGCGCACGCTCGATGACGGCATGGTGCTGGGCGCCAAAACCAATGTGCTGGCCCTGCACGGCACGCTGTCGGACGACCGCTACGGCGATGACACGTTCGAGAAGGCCTACGCCTATGTGAAGGCGGGCTACGGCACGCTGGAGTTGGGCGAGCAGGACGGCGCGGGGGCGCAACTGGGCACGACGGGCCCGCGCCTCGACCCGCGCGTGTCGCTGGACGACCCCGACAACACCTTCTTCCGCAATCCGCTGACCGACAAACGCTTCGACACGTTCTTCCGCCCGTATGCGGCCGAAGATTCATCGTTGAACGACGCCAAGATCAATTACCTCACGCCGCGTTTGTTCGGTGCGCAGTTGGGCGTGTCGTACACGCCGTCGATGACGAAAGAACCGTTCGGCAGCGCGCAAGGCACGGACCGCCAAAACAATCTGATCGAAGGCGCTGCCAGCTACACCACTTATCTCGGCAAAGTGGCATTGGGCGCCTCGGCAAGCTTCCTGCACGGCTCTCTCGATCACGCCACCAAAGGCCATGACGACCTCACCGATTGGGCGCTGGGAGTTGAAGCCGCAGACACGCTGGCCGGAATCAAATTCACGCTGGGCGGCGGCTATCGCGAATCCAACGGTTACGCGTTCCAACCCGGCGCTGCGTTCGCCGATGGCGACACGCATCTCGCCCATGTCGCGTTGCTGGCGCAGATGGATTCGTGGAGCGTGGGTGGCGAATACTCTACCGCGAAGATCAACGGCCCTGCGTCTTTAAGCGATTACGCGATGAACGCTTACCAAGCGGGCCTGGGTTATGCGGTGAACACGAACCTCGATCTCAGCATGGGCTGGCAATGGTACGATTACAGCCGCAGCACGGGCACGTTCTACAACGGCAACAACCGCATCAACATGAACGCGGGCTTCCTGGCCATGAATTACGGGCTGTAATCCGGATCGAGCCCGCCAATCGCCGCGATGCCGACGGCATTCGCGCCCGTCAGACGCAATGCGGTTTTCGCATCAATCCCGCCCAACGCGTAAACCGGAATCGCCGCGCCGTTCGTGAGCGCACGAAACCGCCACGGCCCCAGCACAGCACTGCCCTTATGGCTATCCGTGGGAAACACCGGCGAGAGCAGAGCGGCATCCGCGCCCGCCAACGCGGCACGGCGCAAGGCGCCCGCCGAATGCGCCGCTGCCGTGACCAGCCAATCCCGGCGGCGCGCGCGCCAATGCGAAACTTCGGCGATTTGTTTTTCCGAACAATGCAGCCCATCGGCCGCAATATTTGCAGCCAAAATCGGATCATCGGCCACCAGCACGATCAGATCGCGCCGCCTCGCGATGGGCATCAGGCGTTCGGCCAAGCCTGCGCGAGAACCCGCATCACGATGCCGCAGGATAATTGCAGAGCCCTTGGGCAACGCTTCCACCGCGGCGCGCGGATCGGGCAGGCGTTCGGAATCGGTCATCAGGATGAGGGCGGGCAAGAATGCGCGCGCTCGCGCGTTGAGCATGAGCGCGGCCCGCGCTAGCGTGCGCCGCGTGAGCACAGACCCCATGTCAACGATCCCCGAAAATCTCAACGCCATCTTGGCGCGCATCGATGCTGCGCGAAAGGCGGCGATTGCGCCAGCCAGCGAAACGCGGCTGGTGGCGGTATCCAAAAATCACGACGCCGACGCCGTGCGGCCCGCACTGGAGGCCGGCCATCGCCTGTTCGGCGAGAATCGCGTGCAGGAGGCCGCCGCCAAATGGCCGGCGCTGAAGGCACAGTTCCCGGACGCGCAGCTGCATCTGATCGGGCCGTTGCAGTCCAACAAATTGAAGGATGCACTGGGGCTGTTCGACGCCATTCATTCACTGGATCGTTTGAAGCTGGCCGAGGCGCTGCACGGCGAGGCCGAGAAGGGCGTAAAAATCCCCGATCTCTATGTGCAGGTGAACACCGGCGAAGAGCCGCAGAAGGCGGGTGTAGCCCCGCGCGAAGCGCTCGCCTTCGTGCGCCAAACCCGAGACCAGATGCGCCTGCCCGTGATCGGGCTGATGTGCATTCCACCCGTAGGGGAAGAACCCGCAATGCACTTCGCGCTGCTGCAAAAGCTCGCGCGCGAGGCAAGACTGGCGCGTCTCTCCATGGGCATGAGCGAGGATTTCGAAACCGCGATCAAATTCGGCGCGACGGATGTGCGCGTCGGCACCGCGATCTTCGGCGAGCGGAAAATCATTCTCGAGACCTCGGAAGGTTGAGAGTTTCCTTCTTTCTTACCTCCCCCTTGTGGGGAGGTCGGAAGCACGAGCGAAGCGAGAGATTTCGGGTGGGAGTCGTCGAGACCCATACCCCCTATGCGATAACAATCCTATCGCCAGGCGCCAGCGAAGCGATGCAGCGCAGGAGATCCGTGCGCGCCAGCGCGACGCAGCCTTCTGTCGGCGCATAATCCTCACGCGCCATGTGCAGGAAAATCGCGCTGCCCTTTCCGGCAACAATCGGATCGTCATTGTAACCAATGACAACGAGGGCATCGTATAGCGCATCGTCGCGCCACAGATTTTCGTGGCTCGCCGCATAGGGCAATTTTATGGGGAGATTGTAGTTCGGGTCGTTCGGCGCATCGCACCAGCCATCGTCCGGCGCGATGTGCGATGCGGGCAGCCGCGTCAGCAGCGAGCGAATACGATCCGGGCGATGCAGCACACGGCGCAGCGGCCAAATCCCTGCCGGCGTGATGCCATCGCCTTCGCCGCCCTTTACGCCGATGCCGCCACGCCCCACGGCGCAACGCACGGGCTGCTCATTCCACACAAGAAAATTCTTGTCGCCCTCGCGCGTCAGCACCAGATCGCTCACAGCAGATGGCCGCCCTTCTCCGCCTTGGTGCGGAGATAATCGCGATTGTGCGCGTTCTCAGGGAAGCTGTGCGGTACGCGCTCGACAACGTCGATGTTCGCCGTTTGCAACGCCGCCACCTTCAGCGGATTGTTGGTCATCAGCCGCACACGCGCGATACCGAGCAGCTTCAACATGCGCGCCGCCAGATCGTACATCCGCTCATCATCGGCAAAGCCCAAACGCGTGTTGGCTTCCATCGTGTCGAAGCCTTCTGTCTGCAAACGATAGGCACGCAATTTGTTCATCAAGCCGATGCCACGGCCCTCTTGCGCCAGATACAGCAGAACGCCGCCGCCCGCCGCCGAGATCGCGGCGATGGCGCCGCGCAACTGATCGCCGCAATCGCATTTCAGCGAGCCCAAAAGATCGCCCGTGAAACATTCCGAATGCAGCCGCACCAGAACCGGGTCGGACGGCGCACCAATACGAATGGCGTAATGCTCCGGCCCGCCATCGGCGGGGCGGAACGCGATCAGCTCGGTGTTCTCGGCATCGGCCAACGGCACGTGGGCACGCGTGACGATAGCCAGCGTGTTGGCCGTTTCGGAATCATAGGCAGCGATGATGGCAGCGCTCACCGCCGATACGCTGTCATGCACGAAGGCGTCCAACGCTTTGTGTGAGGCGCGAAACATCAACGTGGCGGGAAGAAGCCCCGACAGCTTCGCCAACTTCACGGAGGCGCTCGCGGTTTCCGGCAAGGCATCGCGCGACGCCTGGAACGGCCCCTTCATCGGGTTGTCCATGTCGGCGGTGGGATCGGCGATGGCGCGCAATTGCGCGGCGCGCGCATCTGCCGCCACCGGCACGGCGACAACATCAGGCGTGTACAGACGAATCTTGAGCGTATCGGCGCGGGCATGCGTCAGCAGCAGAACGGGCGCGCCGAAGGTGCTTGTGAGTGCGGCCAGCGTCGCGTCGGTCGCCGTTTCCACGGCGACGAACAGCGCGTTGTCACCGGCACGTTCAGACGTCACGAGCACCGGCGCGCCACGCCGGAAATCGCCCGCCGCACGCTCCACGCGCAAGCCGTTCGGCACGGCCGCCCGCGCGCCGTCCGTTATGTCTTTTGGAAGGAAAGAGCCGTTCTCCGCCATAACGCCCGACATACACCGGGGCAACGAAACGGGATAGGGTTCGTTGTCCCACGCGGG
Source organism: uncultured Alphaproteobacteria bacterium (assembly GCA_903928515.1). Lineage (GTDB taxonomy): Bacteria > Pseudomonadota > Alphaproteobacteria > Micropepsales > Micropepsaceae > CAIYRG01. The sequence goes on from CAIYRG010000191.1 coordinate 6,835, forward strand.
CTTCACGCCTGAAAGTCCTTACAAGGGTTGCCTATGACGATCTTTAAACATGCCCAGCGCTAAACGCGTGCTTCTGGTGGATGACGACGCGATGCTGCGGGCATCGCTCGCCGAGCAATTGCGCGCGGGCGATGCCTATGAGCCGGTGGAAGCGGCCACCGCCGCCGAGGGGCTGGCCGCGGCGCAGGATGGGTATTTCGAATTCCTGGTGATCGATGCCGGCCTGCCCGATGGCGACGGCGCCGATCTGGTCCGGTCTTTGCGCGAGGCCGGCGTCGCCGTGCCCATCATGCTGTTGCAAGAACAGAGCGACGACAGGGCACGCGGGCACGAATGCGGGGCCGATGACGTGCTCGTCAAACCGTTTCGCTTGGCCGTGCTGCTGGCGCGCGTGAATGCCTACTTACGCAGCCATGAGCGCGAGGACGATACGGAAGAAAAGATCGGGCCGTATGTCTTCCGGCCCAACGCCAAGATCCTGGTCGACGGCGAAAACCGTATCCGCCTCACCGAAAAGGAAACCGAAATTCTGCGTTTCCTAAAGCGCGCCGGAAACGTGGTGAGCCGCGAAACGCTGCTGCATGAAGTCTGGGGCTACAATCCCGACATCAGCACGCACACGCTGGAGACGCACATCTATCGCCTGCGTAAGAAGATCGCGACGGAGAGCGGCGAAATCCTTGTCACGGATGAAGGCGGCTACCGGCTGGTGCTGACTTAATCTTTATCCGTGTCGGCGGCCATCGTCGAACCGGTGACAAGCTTGTCGCCGAGTTTCAAATCGCCTTGCAGAATTTGCGTTTGGCGGCCATCGCTCAAACCCAGCACGACGTCGTGGGGGCGCAAACCATTCGTCTCGTGCGTCCACACGCGGCCATGCTTGGCATCGCCCGGCATCGCCTTGACGGGCGCCAAGGCCGGCACGGGTTTCGCGCCGGGTTTCGGCGGCGGCACAAACGACAAAGCGGTGTTCGGCACCACCATCACGTCTTTGGCCTGCGCCGTGATGACCGTGATCGTTGCCGTCATACCGGGGCGTAACATGCCGTCGATATTGGCAACGCTCACCACACCTTTATATGCAACACGTTCGCTCGGGATCAGGGGATCGCCGGAATCCGTGTGATTGTCGGCAGGCAAAAGATCGAGCGTCGACAAAGTCCCGGCGAAGGCACGGCTCGGGTAAGCGGGCACGATGAACTCCACCGGCTGGCCGACACGCAGCGCGCCCAATTGCGATTCCGGGAACGCGGCATCGAGCTTCAATTGCGACACATCACCCGCCAGCGTGAACAGCGGCTCGCCGTGTTCGCGCGCGGCATCGCCAACCTGCACGTTGCGCTTCAACACGATGCCATCGATCGGCGCATGCACATCGCGCGCTGCGATTTCCACATTGGCCTGTTGCACACGACCCTGCGCCATCTGCACCTGCGCGCGGGCGCGCGCGACATCGGCCCCGGCGCGATTGAGATCGGCTTGGCTTTCCTCATAGGCGCCAAGCGGTGCGGCGTTGTGTTGTTTCAGGAAGTCCGCGCGCTTGGCTGCCGCCGCCGACTGCGCCTCGCTCGCTTGGCTCTGCTTCAAGTTCGCCTGGTTGTACGCGATGTCATCTTGCGCGCGCGCCAAGTCTTGGCGCGCGTCGCCATCGGTTAGACGGGCCAGCAATTGACCGCTCGATACATGATCGCCGCTGTTCACCAGCACCGTGGCCACGGTGCCATCGGTGGCGGCACGCACATCGGTTTGATCGACAACGGCGAGCACGCCTTTGGCGCTGACGCTTAACGTCACCGTGCCGCGCGTCACCGGCGTGACGAGATAGGTAATCTTCGGCGTCTTCGACGAACCGGAAAACGCCCACACGGCGCCACCGATGAGAACCAATGCCGCAACAGCCGTGATGCCGATGCGTTTGCGACTCCAATAGGGAGGTTCGGGTGGCGTTTGTTGCGGCGTGGTCGTTTGCGCGGGTTTACTGCCTTGCGTGTTCGGGCGTGCGGTTGGCGCCCCGGCGGGTGGATTGCCGGCAGCCTCACGACGCGGCACGCGACTCTCGCCCGATTGGCCTTGGGCTGCCTTGCCTGGATTGGATGGCGCCGATGCCGATTGCGCGGCCGTGCGCGGCGTGGATTGGGAAGCGGGTTGGCGTTCGTGGGGAAGGGATTGCTCGGAATTTCCCGACGCCTTCGCCAACTCCCAATCGTCCGCCGACGCGGGAGAGGCAGCCGTTTGAGAGGCGTCCGCTTGGGAGGCCGGTTGAGAGGTTTCCGATTGCGGAGGCTGAAACTGGGATTGGTCTGCTGGCTTGTTCATCGCCGTCCTCTCCCGTCTCTAATGAGCCTGCCCTATCGGCACTCTCCCTTTCCTTGGGGGAGCAATTCGTATTGCAGAACCGACATGCGGGTCTGTGACTTCAAATAATGCGCGGACACGCGCCCGCGCCTCGCGGAACTGTCCGTCGGTGCAGATAACGCATCAGAACCGTATTGGATCATTTGCTTCGGCATCGGCTTGTCGCCCAGCCAAAGATAGAGACACTGCCCGGCCCCAGGCTTGGGCGGCCCGAACACGGCCAGCGGGTAACCCGGCGTCACCACGCGGGAGTCCAGAAACTCGGCACGGATGTTGCCGCCGATGTCGTAATCCTCGGCAATGATGGTGCCCGAGATAAAACCGGCATCGTGGAGGGCGGCCGCAAAACGCTCCATCGGCTGATATTCGCGGCAGCGTTTGCAATGGGTGACGTTGGTTTCCCAGATCGCGAAGCGCGAGATCACCACCAGCACCGCGAACAGGCCGCAGACAATGGTGAACCATTGATAGGGCCGCTCGCGCGGCACGGTGAGTTTGGCGCGCAGGAAGCAATATATGGGAAGCGGCATCAGCACTTGGTGCATCCAACGCGGCTTGAAGGCTTCCGTGCCGACGAAGAACACGGCCGCCAGCATCATCAGCGCAGCGGCGATCATCGCCACTTCCAGCACTTTCAAGTGCATGCGGTCGTCATCGTCCAGCGTGGGGGGAAGGCCGCGGAAGCTTGACGGAAACAGCGCCGCGAAAATCACTATGAAAGGCACCGCGAATTCGAGCAGCGCCAAAATCAGCGCGCCTGTGCCTTTGACCCACGACACGGGATCGAGTGCCGGGCCGTGGCCGCCGGTGATGCCTTTCGCCAGTGTGAAGAAGGAATATTCGTTGGAGACCACCCAGGCGAGATACGGCATCACCAGAACGGCCGCGATCACTACCGTGAGCGCCACACCGTCATTGCGCAATTTGGCGCGCGCTTGCCCGCTCCACAGCAGGCCCACGGCGAGCCCGGCGATGCCCACCGCGAAGATATATTTCGAGAGAATGCCCAAACCGATACAGGCACCGAGCATCGCGTAATCGGTGAGCGCGCGCGTGTGCAGCACGCGAAGCCCCAGCCACAACATCGCCGTCAGCATGGAAGACAGCAGCACCGTGTGCATCAAATCCTGGTGCGGCAGGAAGCCCATCACGAAGGTGGTGAGAAGCCCAACCGTCGCCAGGAACGCGAGGCGCACATCCTTCAACACCACGCGCGCCGCCGCGAAATACGCGACAAGGCCAAGGGCCATCAGAATATATTTGAGCGCGAAATAGGCTTGGTGACTGGTGTTGGTGAGTTCGAATGTGCCGTAGGACAGCCACGTCATCAGCGGCGGATGGCGAAAGCGATAGCCCCATTCGAGGCTTTCGCCGAACAGCACCTGCTCGGCTTCATCCAGGCTGAAATTCGGCTGCAACATCAACCGCACCAGGAAATGGACGATGCAGTAGAGAATGAGAATGAAGATGACGCTGTCGGGTTTGGTCAGCGCCTCCCATTCGTGCCTGCCGGACTCTTTCACCCAATCGCGGAATTTGCTCACGGCTGCACCCCGCGCTTGCGTTCCGACACGAGCGCCACGCTGGAAATGCGCGACGAGCGGCGCTGCAGCCACAACACACCGAAGAGATCGAACAGGCCTGCAATGGCGCGGCCGAAGAATCCGTATTTGGAAACGCCCGCACCGCGCGGGCGATCTTCCACCGGCACTTGCATCAGCTCGTATCCGGCGCGGTTCACCAGCGCAGGGAGAAAACGGTGCATGCCGTCGAAATAGGGAAGGCTGCGTGCCGCATCGGTGCGCAGCAGCTTGAAGCCGCAGCCGGTATCCAAGGCCGGGTCCGACAGCAGCCAACGGCGCAAGCGATTGGCGGTGCGCGAGGAAATAAATTTCACAATGCCGTCATTGCGGCGCTTACGCACGCCCGCGACGATGCCGAGTGTCTCGGGCGGCATCGGCGCATGCAGGCGCTTCCACAAATCGGCGGCGTCCTTCGGATCGTTCTGCAAATCGCCGTCCAGCGTTTGTACCCATGCGCCCCGCGCTTGCGCGAAACCGCTCACCAGCGCGCGGCTTTTGCCGCAGCGCCGGGAATGGCGCAGCACGCGCACGCGGGCGCATTGGGCAAGTGCCGAATCCAGCTCGGCCTGGGTGGCGGCATCCGAGCCGTCATCCACCAATAGAATCTCGTAGCGGAAGGGTGCGCTCCGGCCCTCGCCGAAGGCCGCTTCGGTCTCGGCGATCAGGGCCAAAATATTTCCGGCCTCGTTGTAGACCGGAACGAGGATGGTCAGGTCGATGCCATCGCCGGATTCGGAAGAGGCGCCACCCGCCTGCAAACCTTCCAATTCCGCCATGAATTCCGCCCTTTAGGCCCCATTCGGGGCCGCGCGACCGTCACCGCCCCCATGGCGGTTCGGCCCCTTACTGCCAGAAACCGTGAAAATAGGAAAACGCCCCGGATCGGGACGTTTAGGTCTCGTTAACCTTCCCTGCATAAGAGCGGTAGCGGAGGCATTTATGGCCCGCAGCCAACCGGCTCGTCCGCGCAGATTGCCGAAAGACAGAGACGAAGCGCCGCCGGAGCCGCCAGGCCCGGAGCGCCTCTCGCGCTGGGCTGCCTTCCGCTATCTCGTGCTCGCCGGGCTGATCTGGTGCGTACTGGGCGGCGGCCTGATCTTCTCACATTGGATCTCCGAACTGCCCGACATCGGCGGGTTGATGGCGGCAGCGCCAACCCAGGACGTGACGCTGCTCGACGACTAGGGCCGCACCATCGGGCGGCGCGGGCTGACGCAGGGCGAGTTCGTGAAAGCGGGCGAATTGCCCGCCCACGTCACCAACGCCTTCATCGCCATCGAAGACCGCCGCTTCCGTTATCACGTGGGCATCGATCCCATCGGCACGGTGCGCGCGCTCGCCGTCAACATGACGTCGGGCGGCCTTGTGCAGGGCGGCTCCACCATCACGCAGCAGCTGGCGAAGAATCTGTTCCTGAAGCCCGAGCGCACGATGAAGCGCAAGGTGCAGGAAGCGCTGCTGGCGCTATGGCTGGAGAGCAAATATTCGAAAGACGAAATCCTCACGCTGTATTTGAACCGCGTCTATTTCGGCGGCGGCGTGTTCGGCATCGAGGCGGCCTCCGAACATTTCTTCAACAAGCCCGCGCCGAAGCTGACGCTGGCCGAAGCCGCGATCCTGGCAGGCTCGGTGAAAGCGCCGTCGCGCTACAATCCCGCCGCCGATCCCGACGCCGCGTTCGGGCGTTCGCATGTCGTGCTGCAGGCGATGGCCGACTCCGGGATGATCGACGAGGCGCAACGCAAACAGGCGACTGCCACACGCGTGAAGATCGAACATGGCGAAGCAACACCGGGCTCCGGCTATTTCATCGACTACGCCCTGTCGCAGCTTGCCGGTTTTGTCGGCGAGACTCAGGAACGGCTGATCGTCGACACCACGCTCGATCTCGATCTGCAGACCGATGCCGAGCGTTCGATGATCGACGGCTTGGGTAAGGACGGCCCCAAATTGGATGCCAGCCAAGGTTCGCTGGTGAGCATGACGCTGGATGGCGGCGTGCGCGCGATGGTGGGCGGACGCTCCTACGCGCAAAGCCCTTACAACCGCGCCACCAAAGCGCTGCGCCAGCCGGGCTCGTCGTTCAAGGCGTATATCTTTCTCACGGCACTGGAACACGGCCACAAGCCGACCGACGAATTCAACGACGGGCCCGTGGCGATCGGCAATTGGCATCCGGGCAATTTCGAAGGCGAGGTCGAAGGCACGGTCACGATGGCCCGCGCGCTGGCGATCTCGTCGAATTCGGTGGCGGTGCAATTGACGCGTGAAGTCGGCCCGGCCGCCGTGGCGCGCACGGCGCATCGTCTTGGCATCACATCCACACTGCATGCCGTTCCCGCGCTGGCGCTCGGCACGTCCGAAGTCACGCCGCTGGAAATGGCCACCGGCTACTCCACCTTCGCCAATGGCGGCGAAGGCGTGCTGCCCTATTCCATCCTGCGCGTGCGCACGGCGTCGGGCAAAATTCTGTATCAGCGCAAAGGCTCCGGCGTTGGGCGCGTGATGAGCGCAGAAAACGCCGCCACGATGACGCATATGTTCGAAGGTGTGGTGACGAGCGGCACCGGCACGGCGGCGCGGCTCGCCGATCGCGGAAGTGCCGGCAAAACCGGCACGTCGCAGGATTATCGCGATGCCTGGTTCATCGGCTTCACGGCGGATTATGTGTGCGCGGTGTGGATCGGCAATGACGACAACACGCCGATGAACAAAGCCACCGGCGGCGGCCTGCCCGCGCGCATCTGGAAAGGCTACATGGACGCGGCCGAGAAGGATTTGCCCGCGCGCCCGCTGATCACGGATTCACCCGCCGAAATGGCGGCGGCAGAAATCAGCGCGCAGGCTCCGACACCTGCCGGCGTGCCCGCACCGCCGGGCAAGAAAGACAATATCCTCGACGTCTTCCAGAACGTGTTGGATTCGATTTTTTAAGCGGTCCTAACACCTTTCACCAACCCACTGCTGTCACGGCCCGCAACAGCGGGCCGCCCAAACGGGCGTAGTGCACAATTCCATAAACAGATAATGCGTCACGTGGATGGCCCGCTTTTGCGGGCCATGACAGCGTGGGTATGGTAATCTCGGAGCGGGAGTTTTCCTATGCCGCACATCAAAATCCGCTCGATCCATACCAGCCCGGACGAACCGGTTCTGACCTTCACCGAGCTTGACGATTCGCGCCACGAATTGCGTAAGGTGGAGATCTTCTGGGACGGCAGCACGGGCTATGCCAGCGCGGATGCGCGCCACAAGGACACGCAACTCTACCCTGAGCCTGTGCCGGATCTGTTGGGGCTGGCGGAGAATCCCGAATCGGTGCCGGAAGATATTTCGGCTGAGGATTTCGAGATCGCGTGGAAGCGCGCCGTCGGCGCAGCACGCTAGGCATTCTTTTCTTTGGCTTATTGCGCGGGTGTGTTGCGCAATCGGGGCGCATAGGCGTGCAGCAGCGGGCCACGGTCAGAAAGCCATTTCTGCGCCTTGTCGACATACGGCACCAGCGAATCGACCAACCGCCAGAAGCGCGGTTCGTGATTCATCTCGCGCAGATGCGCCACTTCATGCGCCACCACGTAATCGAGCACGAAGGCCGGCGCCAAAATCAACCGCCAGGAGAACGACAGACGCCGTGTGCTGGAGCATGAGCCCCAACGGCTGGTCGTATCGCGGATGGTAATCGAACGCGGCTTCACGCCGAGTTCAACGGCGTAATAGGCAACCGCATCTTCGATACGGCGACGCGCTTCCTTCTTCAGCCAATCGCGCAGACGGCGCATCGCATGTTCCGGACGGCCGTTGATGCGCAATGTCGGGAAATTCGCCGTGCGGTCGATCCACACGGAGCCATGCGCGGTGTCATCGCCTTCACGATCGCCCAAGCGGATCACATGCTCAACGCCGCGATACAAAATGGGCCCGCCCAATTCGAGCGCGATGGGGCGCGGCACATCGGCAAGACGTCCGGCGATCCATTCTTTCTCGGTGCGTGCAAACGCCAACGCGCTGGACAGATCGCGCGCCGAAGGGGCGACGACCGACACTTCGCCGGTGGACGGATCGACCTTCACGATGAACCGGCGCGCGCGCGGATTGGTGCGCAGCACCACCTCAACATTACGTCCGTCGATTTTCAGAAGTTCGCGTTTGACGGGCAGCCGCTTGCGAGGCGCGCTTGTGCGCTTTGCCTTCTTCTTGCGCCCGAATCCAAACCGCATAATTTTTTGACCCAATTTTGCAAACCGCGTGACGCCACTTGCGCCCTTCACTTTTTGCGATGTTTCAAAACGTCTCGCGCCCCTTAACTGCTGCAACTCTCCCCCAACACGCGTGCAGCAGACACACGATCTTACGCACGTGCACAGAGACTCGGGAAGAGACTTTCCGCTTTCGCACAAAAATAATTAATCCCTTGAAATTAAAGGTGTTCTAGCGTTTTAACGGATCATGGCGCTGCTTATCATTTAAGTCGCAATGCTTATCATTTAAGCTGAAATGCCGCGCTTTCGCGGGTGTTTGCATTTGTCATTCGCAAACGTGCGTTTCGTTTCGGAAAATTTCACATATAGATCGAGATGATCGAAAAAAATCCCAACGCCACGGCCGCCGCGTTGCTCTGCGGAAGTATGAGCGCCGCCGCGATGATCGGCGTTTACATCTTCCAATATGGTTTCGGTTACATGCCGTGCGAGATGTGCATCTGGCAGCGTTGGCCGCACGGCGTTTCGATTGTCTTCGGTTTAGGCGGCGGCGTGTTGATGCTGCTCGGATTCATTCCGCAATCATGGCGGCGTTGCATTGCCATTGCCGCGATCATCGCCATCGCGATCTCAGGGTTGATCGGAATTTATCACGCCGGCGTCGAATGGAAATTCTTGCCAGGGCCAACGCGCTGCACCGGTGCATCGTTCACGCCGGGCCCCACCGCCGATTTCAAGCCGTTCCATTTCGTGCCGTGCGACGAAGCCGCATGGCGCCTTCTCGGAATTTCGCTTGCGGGCTATAATGCGCTTCTGTCGTTGGCGACGGCATTCATCGCCGCGCGCCTGTTGTTGAAAAGAACCGCATCATGAGCCCGACGATGAAACGCGGACCACGTCCCGCCAGACCGGGAACGCCACCAGGATCGCCGCGCGAAGCGGGCGGTGCGCGCCTGACGGACAAGGACGTCGCGGCGATGATCCGCGTCGATCATGCAGGCGAATACGGCGCACAGCGCATTTACGCCGGACAGCTCGCGGTGCTCACGGGCGATCGCGCGGCACGCAAGGATGTAAACGCCATCCGCCACATGGCCGCCCAAGAAGACGATCATTTCGCGGCCTTCGATGCACTCATGCGCAAGCGCGGTGTGCGCCCGACCGTCTTGCAGCCGATCTGGCATGTTGCGGGTTATGCGCTGGGTGCGGCCACAGCGATGATGGGCACGCGCGCGGCGATGGCCTGCACCACTGCGGTGGAAGACGCCATCGACGAACATTACAGCGCGCAGACCGCATGCTTGGATGAGTCCGAATCTGATTTGAAGAACCTGATCGAGAAAGCCCAAGCCGACGAAAACGCCCATCGCGCTGAAGCCTTGTCGCGCGGCGCGGAGAAGGCCATCGGTTACGGCCTGATGTCATCCGCCATCAAATTCGGCTGCAAGATCGCGATCAAATTGTCGGAGAGGATTTAGCCTCATCCTGGCTGTCATGGCCCGCAAAAGCGGGCCACCCAAACGACTGCGCCTAAGCCGCAACGGATGGATAAAGATCGCGCCACTCAGGGTTGGTTTTATTGATCAACTCTAGCTTCCATCGGCGTTTCCATTTCTTCAGCCTATCCTCTCGATGGATAGCTTCGCGCACATCACCATGCGTCTCGTAGTAGACGAGCGTTCTCACGCAATATTTCTTCGTAAAACCCTGAACGATTCCTTCGCGGTGCTGCCAAACGCGACGAACGAGATCGTTGGTGACACCAACATAAAGCGTTCCGTTCGGAGCGCTCGCCATGATGTACGTGTAGTAGGCCATTGGGTGCCGTCATTTGGGTGGCCCGCTGTTGCGGGCCATGACAGCTAGGAACTTCAATGTGGTGCTTAGGCGGCAGAAACGCGCCAAAATCGAGATGCGATTGAGCGCGCAGCCAGGGATGACGGTGTTTCTTCGAGCTGGGAGCGGCGGGCGGGATTTGCTCCCATGGATCGCGCAATAGCGCGAAGCGCCAACGGCTAAGGCTCCAGCTCGCTGTCCCAATAGAGATAGTCGGTCCAGCTATCGTGCAGATAGTTCGGCGGAAACAACCGTCCGTTGTTCTGCAATTGTAAAACCGTCGGCCGATGCGGCGCGATGCGCGGATACATGCCGCAGCGATCCGGCATCAGGCCGCCCTTCAACAGATTGCACGGCGCGCAAGCGGCCACGACATTGTCCCACGTCGTGCGGCCGCCGCGCGAACGCGGAACCACATGATCGAAGGTGAGATCGTCACGGTCGCCGCAATATTGGCATTGGAAGCGGTCGCGCAGGAACACGTTGAACCGCGTGAACGCCGGATTGCGCGAGGGCTTCACATAGGTCTTGAGCGCCACGACGGAGGGCAGCTTCATCTCGAAGCGCGCCGCATGCACCACGCGGTCATATTCCTCGACGATGTTCACGCGCTCCAGGAACACCGCCTTGATGGTGTCCTGCCACGACCAGAGCGACAGCGGGAAATAGCTCAGCGGACGAAAATCCGCGTTCAACACCAGCGCCGGACAATTGTTCGGCAGGCGCTCCGCGCTCAACATGAAAGGGCTCGAAAACAGAAGCTACTGAAAGCGCGACACTCCCGTACCAAGAAGGTTTTCCGGAACACCGATCATTCGTAACGCTTCAAACCATAGCGGGAAGGCACGCCTCGGCCAATCGGGGGTAAGCTCGGTTCATAAAGGATTCACAGCCGCTGGGCTTATCAGCCACAGTTTGCGTTATGCTGGTGCGGCTTAAGGAGAACGAACGATGGAATGGGGCGGCGGCCGGGAAGGCGGAAATATCGAGGATCGGCGTGGGATCGGCCCCGTGCACGTGGCGGGCGGCGGCCTGGGTGCGGTCGGCCTGGCGCTGATCGGCTATTTCGTTTTCGGCATCGATCCTTCCGTCATTCTGGGCCTGGCCGGTCAGACCGGCGGCTTTGACCAAACCCAGCAGCAATCGGGGACCGTCGGCAAGCCCACGGACCAGGAAGCGCGCTTCGTGGATGTGATCCTCACCAGCACCTCGGATGTGTGGAAGGCCCAATTCGCCAAGGAGGGGAAGACCTATCGCGATCCCAACCCGCTGGTGCTGTACGAAGGCGCCACCGGCACGCAATGCGGCCTCGGCCAATCGGCGCAGGGGCCGTTCTATTGCCCGATGGATCAGCGCGTATATCTGGACCTCAGCTTCTTCCGCGAACTCTCGGACCGCTTCGGCGCGCCCGGCGAATTCGCTCGCGCCTATGTGATCGCGCATGAGATCGGCCATCACGTGCAGCAATTGGACGGCACCGGCGACAAAGTGCGCCGCGCCGAACAGGCCGCAGGCGGTGAAGCGGGCGCCAACCGCTATTCCGTGGCGCTGGAGCTTCAGGCCGATTGTTATGCGGGGGTCTGGGCGGCCCATGCTTCCGAGGTCTCCAACGGACAGGTGTCGCTGGAGGCCGGTGATATGGATGCCGGCCTGAAAGCCGCCTCTGCCATCGGCGACGACACGCTGCAAAAGGAAGCCCAGGGGACGGTCGTGCCGGACTCCTTCACCCATGGCACCAGTGCCCAGCGCACGATGTGGCTGAAGCGCGGCTATGACAGCGGCGATCCTAAATCTTGTGACACA
>CAIYRG010000192.1 GCA_903928515.1 uncultured Alphaproteobacteria bacterium
CATTCTGCGGCGTGGCGCCGACATAGAAGGCGTAGTCGCAGTGCATGCGCGCATGCGCGCGCGAGAGCTTGTCCTGGATGGCTTCCACGGTGGAGGTCGGCGGCTCGGTGTTCGGCATTTCGAACACACCGGTGATGCCGCCCAACACGGCGGCGCGGCTACCGGTTTCCAGATCTTCCTTGTGCTCATTGCCGGGCTCGCGGAAATGCACCTGCGTGTCGATACAACCGGGCAGAACGTGCAGCCCACGCGCTTCGAAAACTTCGCGCGCGGACGCGCCCGAGAGCGCACCGATGGCTGCAATCTTGCCGTCCCTCACGCCGACATCGCCCTCGGCAATGCCGTTGGGGGTGGCAACGATGCCGCCGCGGATCAGAAGATCGAAGCTCTCACTCATGTCGGGTTACTTCCTTTGCAAAGTTTCGAACACGTCGCCCAAGTGAGAAACGCCTTCGATGTGAATGCGATGCCAGAGGGCGAAGAATAGCAATTGCCAGCTTCCCGCGCCCGCACGTTTGTCGTCGGTTCCGGCCAGATTGCGGAACAATTTTTCTACCAAATCGGGATGGCAAATTTGGCGGATGCCCTCATTGGCGGCCACCAGCGGCGCCAGCGCGGCGGCACGCGGTGCAATCCATTCCGTCACCGGCACGGTAAAGCCGCGTTTGGGGGAAAACGGATCGGCTTCGGGGATTTGTTGTTCCACCCAACGGCGCAGCAGATGCTTGCCGAGACCACCATGGATTTTCAGATTGTCCGGCAAGCGGAACGCGAAATCCGCGACCACCGGATCGAGGAACGGCGTGCGCCCCTCCACGCCATGCGCCATCAGGCAGCGATCGAGCTTGGTCAGCAGATCGTTGGGCAGCCAATCGGCACAATCCAGCGCTTGCGCGGCTTGCAGGCGATTCCAATCGTGCCCGCGCGTGCGGCTTTCGGCGGCGGCATAGCCTTCGCGCCATTTGCCGGCGTCGCGCAGCACGCCGAGCCCATCGAGGAAGCCTTTGCCGCGCATGGCTCGGCCGCCCATCCACACCGGGCGCATGACGCTGCGATAGCGGCCGTAGCCGCCGAACATTTCATCGCCGCCCTCGCCGCACAGCACCACCTTCAAGCTTTTGCGCGCTTCGCGCGCCAGCAGATAGGTGGGGATCGTGGCGTAATCGGCAGACGGATCGTCCATCGCGTTCGCTATTGCCGGAAGATGCGTCCAGAAATCGTCGGCCGTCACCGGCACTTCGATGTATTCAGCGTTGCGCGCCTTGGCGACCTTACGCGCATGTTCGCGTTCATCGCGCCCGGCCGTGCCGGGAAATCCTGCCGTGAATGCCACCACCGGCTTTTCATTCAGCCGCGCCATGCAGGCGAGCACGGCCGAGGAATCGATGCCGCCCGATAGAAACAATCCGTAGGGCACATCGGAACGCTGATGCACGGCCACGCTGTCCATCAGCACGGCATCGAGTTCTTTCAGTGCGTCGTCTTCGCTGATCGCGCGTGGCTTGCCCTCAGGCAACGCGGCCTTGAAACGGCGCCCCACAATACGGCCGCCCTGCACGCTCAGCGTCTCGCCGGGCAGCACACGCTCGATGCCTTGATAGATGGACTCGCGGCCCGTGGTGAATTGCAATTGCAGCAACTCACGCGCGGTACCCTGGCGCATTGCGCGGCTCACCGCGCCGGTTTTCAAAATGGCTTCGGGTTCGGATGCGAACACCAGGCCCAGCGGCGTCTCGGCGTAATAGAGCGGCTTAATACCGAACGCATCGCGCGACAATTGCAATGTGTTCTTGGCGGTGTCGGCCAGCGCCACCGCATACATGCCGCGCAATGGACCGGCGAAATCCGCGCCCTCATTGCGATAGGTGAACAGCGGCAATTCGCAATCCGATTGGGTGGCGAAATTCGCGCCCGGAAATTCGTTCCGCAATTCGAGGTAATTGTAGATCTCGCCATTCGCCACCAGCACGGTTTCGCCTGGGCCGAAGAACGGCTGATCGCCGGTGCTGAGATCGATGATGGCCAGGCGCGTCTGCACCAAGCCTAAGCCTTCGGCAGCGTAACGGCCGTTGCCATCGGGCCCGCGATGCGCGAGCGCGCTTTGCAAGATATCGAGCAGCCGTGCCTCGGGCAGCTTTCCGTCACGTGTCGCGATGCCGGCGATGCCGCACATCAGGCAGCCTGCCGGTTCTTCGCGGCGAGCGATTGCAGCGTTGCGATATAGGCGGCCACCACGGTCTTTTCCGAGAATTCGGTTTCGACGCGCTTTAGCCCATTGGCGATCAGCGAGGCTTGAAGCTCCGGCGATTCCAGCACACGCTTCATGCCTTGGGCGAGCGCATCCGCATCATCGACGGGCGTAAGAAGGGCATCCTCTCCATCGCGCGCGATCCAGGCCGGACCAGCCGATGCCGTTGAAACCAGCGGCACACCATGGGCCCAGGCCTCGACCACCACGGTGCCGTTCGGCTCCCAGCGCGACGGAAACACACAAAGGTCAGCCGCGCGCAGCAACGCCGTGCGGTCGGTGCGCCAGCCTAAGAAGCGCACGCGGCTCGCCAACCCAAGTTCGTTCATCTGCTTTGTAAGCTCGTCACGCAGCGGCCCCTCGCCCGCAATCCACAAATACAAATCAGGCACTTGCGCCACGGCGGTGAGAAGAACATCGAGCGCTTTGTTGGTGTGCAGCCGCCCCAAAGCCACTGCCACCTTGGCGCCCTCAGGCGTGTCGAGGCTGGTGCGCGAGACCGGCGCTTCGTCATCGACGATGGGGAAATTCGGGATGTAGGTGAGCTTGTCCTTCGGCCAGCCGCCATCCACGCAATGGCGCAAAATATCCGGCGTGATGCAGATGATGTGATCGCAGCGGCGGAAATATTTGAGATTGTAATAGCCGCCCATGCGGCCAACCAACGGGTAGTCGCCCAGCGGCATGGCCAGCGAGGCGCGCTGCGCGAAGGCCAGCACCGCATCGGGCTTAAAGTCACGTATCAGGCGGCGCAGTTTCAGACCTGTTCCAAAATCGAAATAGGTGTGAAAGCCGACCGCCTCATACGGCACGCTCCCCGCGCGCAATTGCGCCTCGCGGAAATCCGATGGGCGCAGCGCTACGCGCACGTCTTGGCCTGCGCGGGCCAGCGCGAGCGACAGCGTGATAAAGAAGGTTTCGGCGCCGCCGACCGGGGCAGTCGCCATGCCAGTGAGAATATTCAGCGGTTCGATCCTGTGGCGCGCAGCCACAGAAGTACGACAGCCTCCCCCCGGGCGGCAACCACCGGAAAAATTTGAGGAAACCGCCCCTTGCCGGAGGCCAAGCCAAGGCCTAGGTCAGAGGCATGTCAGGACTGTACGAGCCGGAATCACCTGGAGAGCCGGATACGGCCTTCATCTACGCGGCCACGCTGGCCGACCGCTCGGTCATCGCCCTTGGCGGCGCGGAAGCACGCGCCTTCCTGCAAGGGCTCATCAGTAACGACATAGAGGCGCTGGCGCCGGGCAAGGGCCTGTATGCCGCCCTGCTCACCCCGCAAGGCAAAATCCTCTACGAGTTTTTCCTCGGGACACAGGCCGACGAAATTTGGCTCGATTGCGCCAGCGTGCATGCCGATGCGCTGCTGAAAAAACTGACGCTCTACAAGCTCCGCGCCAAGGTGGAGATCGCACCACGCCCCGATCTCACCGTCACAGTTCTGTGGACGCAAAAGGGCGAGCCGGTTGAAGCCGCATCCGTTGAAGATGCGAGCGCCTTACCCGATCCGCGATTGCCCGAATTGGGCGCACGTATCATCGGCACGCCGCACGGCACGGCGAAGATTATCGCGGCGACTGATGCCGCCGTGGTGCCCGCTCTCGCCTATCGCAACTTCGCGCGCGACCGGGGCATCCCGGAAAGTGCGGACATGCCGCCGGATACGGTGTTCGCACTGGATGCAGGCTTCGAAGAACTCTCCGGCGTCAGCTTCAAGAAGGGCTGCTATGTCGGGCAGGAAGTCACCGCGCGCATGAAACATCGCGCCACCGCGCGCAAACGCTTCGTGATCGCGCAAACGCATGGGCCCGTGCCCGCGCCCGGCACGCCTATTCTTTCCGAGGGGCGCGAAGTGGGCATCTTTGCAGGCGGCAACGGCATGAAGGCGCTGGCACTGGTGCGGCTCGACCGCTGGGCCGATACGGGCGAAACCCCGTTAGGCCAGAAACTGAAACTGGTGAAGCCCGGCTGGCTGGAAATCTGATACGCTGAATTCTCGATTTGAGGAGGCGTTGATGCTGCATCATGTTTCCATTGGCGTTCGCAATGTCGAACGCGCCGGAGAGTTCTACGACGCGGTTCTGGGCGTGCTCGGCTATCGCCGCGTGATGGAATTCTTGCCCAACGGCATCGGCTATGGCGAGAAGCTCCCCGCGTTCTGGGTACAACTCCCGCATGACGGGCAACCTCCCGGTGCCGGCAACGGCGTGCACATCGCGTTCGCCGCACCCAACAAATTTGCGGTGGATGCCTTCCATCGCGCAGCGCTGTCGCGCGGCGGCAAGGATGAAGGCGCACCGGGCCCGCGCCCCGAATACCATCCGGATTATTACGGCGCGTTCGTGCGCGATCCGTTTGGCAACAAGATCGAGGCGGTTGTTTTCGGCGCGGCGAAGCCTGCGGAAGCGCCAGCCAAACCCGCTGCCAAGGCGAAGCCTGCGCCCAAACCTTTCAAGGTAAAGGCAGCGAAGCCCAAGGCGAAGCCG
>CAIYRG010000193.1 GCA_903928515.1 uncultured Alphaproteobacteria bacterium
TCCAACTCAACCGGCGCGATGGCGACGCCATAACCCAACCCGAGCGTTCGACGCGGCTTCTTTCCGGTGATGGGGTGGTGGTGGTCGGCCGAAGCGGCGCTGCGATTCAGGCCCATTTTGACGCGCCGCCAGAGCGGGTTCGCGCCGGCCGCGCCGCCTTTTGAGGATTTGGCCGATTTTGTAGTTGACGGTACGTCACCGTTTATCGGGTTTTGACGTACCAGCGGAAAGCTTTTTCTCGGGATTTGTTGTGGTGCAATGGAGAAAAGCCTGTCTTTTCAAGGGCAGGAGCTTTTTTGCTAAAATCCTCGTTATTTCCGGTTAATAGCCGTTAACGGGTGTGTAACAAGGTGCAACATTTTATGAGTCGCACCCCCGTTCTTTTCCGCCCATCTATTGCGTCTGCGAAGAGAAAACCAATGGGCGGGCTTTGAAGAACTCATCGAAAACCGGATTGCGGGCAGGCGTTGTGGGCGCCGGTGCGTTCGGCCGTCACCACGCGTCGAAATATGCCCAAACACCGGGCCTGGTTCTGACGGCGGTCTCTGATCTTCTCCCTGATATCCGGGCTCGCGCCAGCGCCGAGCTGGATGTCGCCAGTTTTGCCAATTGGCGCGACCTTATCGGCAAGGTCGATTTGGTTAGCGTTTGTTCGCCAGCCTCTACACATGCGGAAATCGTGCGCGGCTTTCTCACCGCCGGCGTCCATGTGCTGGTCGAAAAGCCCATCGCCACCGATCTCGATGAAGCCGATGAACTGATTGCGATCGCCCGGAAGAAGAAGCTGGTGCTGACCGTCGGCCATCAGGAACGCTTCGTATTCGCGAAGTCCGGCCTGCTCGATTATCCCGATGCACCGCTGGCGCTGGAAAGCGTCCGCACAGGCCCGTGGACGGGCCGTGGTGGCGACGTTTCGGTCGTGCTGGATCTCATGATCCATGACCTGGACCTGGTGCACTGCCTCATCCCGCACGAAGTGGTGGACGTTCAGGCCTTCGGCCGTTCCATCCATGGCAAGTTCCGCGACGAAGTCGGCGCGGTTGTACGTTTCGCCAATGGCAGCGAGTGCAAGTTGCTGGCCAGCCGTATCGCCGATAGCCGCCGCCGTTCGCTGCGCGCGGTCTACCCGGACGGCACCATCGCCATCGATTTCCTTTCGCGGAAGACGTTCAACACCACGCGGCGCGATCTGAAGCCGCTGGATTTGACCGATCCGCTGGCGGAATCGCTGAACTCCTTCGTGACGGCCGTGAAGAACGGCGGCAGCGCCTTGGTGCTGCCTGCCCAAGCCCGCCGGGCGCTGGAAACAGCGCTGATGGTGGAAGAGGCCGCCGCGCCCATGTTCGAGGGCATGCCCTTCGAAGCCGTGGCACTCACCGCTTAAGCAAGTTTCAGGCGAATTCGCGCTTCAACCTAGGGCGAAATCGCTCTAGAGAGCCTCTATGCCTGATCGCCTGAACATCGCACTGGCGCAGCTCAATCCGGTTCTGGGTGACATCCCCGGCAACCTTGCACGCGCGCGCGCCGCACGCAGCCGGGCGGCGGGGCAGGGCGCGGACCTGATCCTCTTTTCCGAGCTGTTTATCGTCGGCTATCCGCCGGAAGATTTGGTGCTCAAGCGCGCCTTCCAGGATGACGCGATGGAGGCTGTGCGCACTTTGGCGGCTGACACCGCCGATGGTGGGCCTGCGGTTCTCATCGGCACGCCGTGGCGCGACGAAGACAATTTGTTGCGCAACGCCATCGCCCATTGCGACGGCGGCAAGGTCGTGTCCCTCAGCTTTAAATCTGATCTGCCCAATTACGGTGTGTTCGACGAGAAGCGCGTGTTCGTGCCGGGCCCGATACCGGGTCCGTTGAATGTGCGCGGCGTACGCATAGGTGTTCCTATCTGTGAAGACAGTTGGGGAAGCGAAGTCGTTGAGTGTTTGAGCGAGACCGGCGCGGA
>CAIYRG010000194.1 GCA_903928515.1 uncultured Alphaproteobacteria bacterium
GGCCAAGCCCACCGGATTGGGAAAATCCAGGCCAATGCCGCGCACAGCCAAACGCGGGTCGTCGGCGTCGCTCGCAGGCAACAGAAAACCCCAATTGCACAGCAGGCGCACGGTGAGATTGTGCGCCGTCTCCGGCGACAGCGTGCGCAGCAGGCGCGTGGCGATATCGCCCAGACTCACAAGACGTTCCTCACAGGAAACTCCGCGCGCTAAACGGCGTCATGGGGAAAAATAAAGTGGCCGTCTTCACCGCGCAGAATAGGCCGCGCCCAGGCTGCGCGATCCAACGGGAGTTCGCCATAGAGATGGGGAAATTTCTGGCCACCGCGCGAAACCTCCCAGCGCATCGCCTCGCCCATCGCTTCATCGTCCACGGCAACCAGAACGAGATTGCGCTCAGCCGCGAAATACTTCTCGGCGGTCCCCAAAAGCTGCGGCCCACCGGAGAAATGGATGAAGCCATCGCGCAGGTCATCGGCCGAACCGCGGAAAACGCCGGCCGCAAGTGCGGCGGCCCATTCGTCCTGCCGGAGAATTTTGTAAACCTGCCCCACAAGCGCGCCCCACTGGAATCGTGCATCTTTTTATAGGCTAGGATGGATAACCCTGAAAGCACGCCACTGCATCGAGAAAGCCGCGTCTATCGCCCTTGGCCATGAGCGTGCGCAGCGTTTCGGCGCGGGCATGCAGCGCTGTTTCGTAAGCATCGTTCGGCTTGTCGGCGATTGCGGCGGATAACAGCGCGCGGATTTTGTCGTGCTCGCCGTCGTAATCGTAGGCCGAAAGGCACAGCGCGAATTCGTAGGGCACAATCAAATTGTTGGGCTCAACGGCGATGGCCTCGCCAAAGCGAAGCTTTCCTTCCTCCGCGCTGGCGTGAAACATCACGCCGCCCAAGAAACTCCCACCGGTGGCGACCACTTCGATGTTCCAGGCACCTTGCGCCGACAGCACCCACGGGTTCTTCGGCCCCAGCGACGCAGTCTTGTCGATGGCCTCTTTGGCGCGCGCCGGAATGTTGTCGAGCCGGGCGCGGACAAGCCCGACGATGCGCGTCTCATGGCCCAGAATCGCGGCCAGATAGATATAGGCATCAGGATCGTTCGGATCGGCGGCAGTAGCGCGCGTGGCGATAGCGTCCGCACGTTTCAGACACTCGAGGCACGGCGTGTCATGCAACACGGCTTGCGAAATCGCGGCCCGCGCGGCGGTGGCCAGCGATGCGCCGGTGTGTTCCTTTTCGCCTTGCGCGATGGCGCCGTCAAAATCGCCGCGTGTGAACAGCGCAAGCGTTGCATCTTCGGCCGCAAGCACAGGAACGGCAAACACGCAGAGAAGAACGGCGAACACCGCGCGCGAAAACAATGCGCGCAAGACGCTCACACTTTTTCTGGCGCTTTCAGGAACGCACCATCGAGCGCGCGGCGGATCAGCACCGCCGTTTCCGCGCAGCCGAAGAGCGCCGCGAACGAACCGAAGCGCGGCCCCTGCGTCTGGCCCATCGTCACTTCGTAGATCGCCTTGAACCAATCGCGCAACGGATCGAAGCCGTGGCTCTTGCCGATCTCATACACGGCGCTCTGCACCACTTCCGCATTGCGTTCCTCGCCCAAACCTTCAAAGGCTTCGGCCAGCGCACTGAGTGCCGCGCGTTCTTTCGCATCCGCTTCGCGGTAACGCTTCTGCGGCTTCACGAAATCCTCGTAATAGCGCAGCGCGTAGCCGACCAAACGATCCAGGCCGGCATGTGTTTCGGGCTTCGCATCCGGTGCATAGGCGCGGATGAAACCCCACA
>CAIYRG010000195.1 GCA_903928515.1 uncultured Alphaproteobacteria bacterium
ACGCTACAGCCACGTCATGCACCTGGTCTCCAACGTCGAGGGCAAGATTCGCCCCGGACTGGATGCCGTGGATGCGCTGATCGGCGGCTTCCCCGCGGGCACGCTGTCGGGCGCGCCGAAAGTGCGCGCGATGGAAATCATCGACGAATTGGAAAAGGAAAAGCGCGGCATCTATGCCGGCGCGGTCGGGTACTTCTCCGCCAACGGCACCATGGATACCGCTATCGTGCTGCGCACAGCTGTCGTGAAAGACGGCATGATGTATGTGCAGGCGGGCGGCGGCGTGGTTGCCGATTCCGATGCGGAAGCCGAGTTCCAGGAAACCGTGAACAAGGCGCGCGCGCTGATGGCCGCGGCCGATGAAGCCGTGCGCTACGCCTCAACCGCGCGGCGCGGCCAGTGATCCCTCGTTAGGATTGCCCGCGCGGGCGCGCAACACCGCGCTCACCGGCAACAGATGAAAGCCGCGCTTTTCGGCCAGCGCCGTCCAGGCGCGCAACGCGGCCAGCGTTTCGGCATGCGGATGGCCGATGGCGATCACGCTGCCATGGCTGCGCGCAAAATTCTCCATGGCGGTGAGCTGCTTCTCCACCGCCTCGCCGTGCTGGTCGTCGTCGAGAAACACGTCGCGCCGCCCCGTCAGCAAGCCGAAGGAACGCGCCACATCTTCGGCTTGGCTCTTGGCCGTCGTGCGCGAATCCAAAAAGAACTGCAGCTTGCCCGCCAACTCGCGCATCACCGGCGCCAACGCGGCGCGCGAAGCGGTGAACTTGCTGCCCATGTGATTGTTGGCGCCTTCGTAATCCGCCACGCGCGACAGCATCCAATGCAGGCGGTAGAGATTTTCGGACGGGAGCTGATCTTCGCGTAAGGCCAGCGGGCCCGGATCATCGTTGCCGTCGGGCTCCATCGGCATGTGCACCAGAATCTGATGCCCCGCCATATGCGCCTCATGCGACAGCGCCGCCGATTCTTTCGGATACGGCAAAAAGGAAAGGCTGATCGCGGGGGGCAGCGCGAGGGCCTCGCGCGTGTGCGGCACGTCCGCACCCAGATCGTCGATCACGATAGCGACAAGCGGTGCCGGCTGGTTGGCGGACACCGTCTTGTGCCGCACGCCCGCATCTGCCGGGCGCAAGTCTACCGCACCGCGCAAATTCACCGCGTCCACCGGACCGGCGAACCCCGCCCCGAGGGTGACAACCAAGCCCAAAATGGCCGCAAACGCCGGGAATTTTCTCATCGCAGAGCGGGTCGCGTGTGGTTGTCGGGGTGGCATCATGATGCCATATGTAGGCGGAGGCGGGCGCGCACTGTCAATCGCTTGCAAGCCCCGCGTTTCACCGGAAACCGTACAGGCAAAACGGGCTTTGCTCCGGCGTTATGGCCGGATAGGACATTTACGGGCGCGACACCTCGCGCGGAAAACAAGACCATGCTTCTGCTGATCGATAACTACGATTCCTTCACCTACAACCTCTTCCACTATCTCGGAGAGCTGGGCGAAGACGTGCTCGTCAAACGCAACGACGAGCTTTCGGCCGCCGAGGCGCTGGCGCTGAACCCAAGCGCCATCGTGCTGTCGCCCGGCCCGTGCGATCCCGACCGCGCCGGCATCTGCCTGGATGTGATCGCGCAGGCCAATGGCAAGATGCCGATCCTGGGCGTCTGCCTCGGCCATCAGGCCATCGGCCAAGCCTATGGCGGCAAGGTGGTGCGCGCGCCGCACCCGATGCACGGCAAATTGTCCAAGATCAAACACGATGGCGAAAGCGTCTTCCGCGGCCTGGAAAACAATTTCCAAGCGACGCGCTATCACTCGCTCGCCGTCGATCCGAAAACGCTGCCCTCGTCTTTGAAGGTGACGGCCACCACCGAAGACGGCGTGATCATGGGCCTGATGCACAAGACGCATCCCGTGCATGGCGTGCAATTCCACCCCGAGAGCATCGCCTCGCAACACGGCCACGCGCTGTTGCAGAATTTCCTGCGCCTCACGCGCCACCCGCAGCCGGTCGCGGCATGAGCACAGGAGCAGACCTCGCTCCTTTGCTGAAGAGCTTGGCGACGGGAGGAAAACTCTCAGCCGACGACATCGCGCTTGTTTTCGAGGCGATGTTCAAAGGCGAAGCCACATCCGTGCAAATCGCCTCGTTCCTGACAGCACTTACGTTGCGCGGTCCCACCGTCGAGGAAATCGCAGCCGCCGCGCGCGTGATGCGCGCGCATATGGTTCCCGTGAAAGCCCCGGACGGCGCCATCGATGTGGTGGGCACGGGTGGCGACGGCCAAGCCACGCTCAATGTCTCAACCGCCACATCGCTTGTGGTTGCGGCGTGCGGCGTGTGCGTCGCCAAGCACGGCAACCGCGCCATGTCTTCGCGTTCCGGTGCGGCCGATGTTCTCGAAGCGCTCGGCGTGAAGCTCGATCTTTCGCCCGCCCAACAAGAATTGTCGCTGCGCGAAGCGGGTGTGTGTTTCCTGTTCGCGCAAGGCCATCATCCCGCGCTGAAGCATGTCGGGCCTGTGCGCCGCGAACTCGGCTTTCGCACCATCTTCAATCTGCTGGGACCGCTCGCCAATCCTGCCGGCGTGAAACGCCAATTGCTTGGCGTGTATGATTCCGCCTGGGTCGAACCCGTGGCGCACACACTGGCCGCCTTGGGCAGCGAGCGCGCCTGGGTCGTGCATGGCAGCGACGGCATCGACGAGATCACACTGTCCGGCCCCACCAAGGTTGCTGCGCTGGAAAACGGCCATGTGCGAACCTTCGAAGTCACACCGGAAGATGCAGGACTTGACCGTCAGCCGCTGTCCGCACTCAAAGGTGGCGATGCCCAGGCCAACGCTGTGGCATTGCGCGCACTGCTGCACGGTGAAAACGGTGCGTATCGCGATGTGGTGCTGCTGAATTCGGCCGCCGCCCTTATCATTGCAGGCAAGGCTTCAACGCTACGCGAGGGTGCGGCCCTGGCCGCTGCCGCCATCGATGACGGCCGCGCGAAAAAAGCCCTCGAAAAATTGGCCGCCGTCTCGCAAGGTGCCGCGCAATGAGCGAAGCAAACGTCCTCGACAAAATCGCCGCGTACAAACGCGATGAAGTGGCCGTGGCCAAGACCGAGCGCCCGCTGGCATCGGTGATGGCGGCGGCGCGCAAGATGAACTCGGCGCGCGGCTTTCT
>CAIYRG010000196.1 GCA_903928515.1 uncultured Alphaproteobacteria bacterium
AACGGACGGATACGGCAGGCGCAGCAGCGGCTTCTGCACCAGCGACAGCACAATGAAGACATCCATCGGGCAATGCGCGGGCAGACCCACGCGGCGCAGCTGATCGGCCAATCCCATGCGGCGATAGATTTCCATGGAGCGCGCGTTGCAACGCTCCATTTTCGGCAAGAATTCCGGCGCGGGCTTTTTCTCGATCAACGTGCAGGCGATGCCGCGAAGCCCCAGATCGATGGCGAGCGTAAGGCCGGTGGGCCCGGCACCGACAATAAGAACTTGCGTTTGCATTTTACGATTTCACCGAAGCATCGAGATGGAGAACGAGGCCGAACACGGCCGCCAGATAGGAATATTGCCGCAAGCCCATCACCGTGCCTGTGGCACGCGTGGTGACGACCGTGCCGCGCGGCCAGCCCGAGGCCGAGACGTTGGCGAAATGCAATTCCATGAACGGCTTGCCGCTATCGGCCAGCGCCTGTGCCACCGGTTCGCCGCGTGAATTTCCGCCGGCCGGATTGATGAGGAAACCATCGGTCTCGCTCGCGTGATCGTAGATGTGCGAGACGATATCGCCTTCGTGATTGGACTTGTAGGCGGCGAGCGACACGCCTAGCCCTTCCGCCAAACCCACGACCGCCGCGTGTAGATCGGACAGCGATTGAACCGTGCCGTAGGTACGCGGATCGCGCGCGCCGAGATTGGTCATGTTCGGCCCGTCGATCAGGCGCAACCGCCAGCGCGTGACGCCTTTGCGTTGCGCAACCAAAGCCTCGCCCATTTGGCGCAGCCACGCCGCATCGGCCGTTTCAGACACGACGCTCATACTTTGCGAAACGAATGGGGTGCGCCGCCGCGCCGCACGGTGGCGGAATCCGGCGCATCGGGATTGAGGAAGGTTTCATCGTCCAGCGCCAGCACGAGCCCAAAGAGGCCCGCGACATAGGAATGTTCGCGCAGGCCCATCGATTGCCCGATGGCCGAGGGCGTGAAAATGGATTGCTCGCCATTGGCGGGCAGATTGTAGAAATGCACTTCCACCACGGGCTTGTGGGTTTCGGCCAGTGCGTGCCGCCAGCCTTCGGCCACCGTGGTGAGCCCGCCGGGATTGACGAGGTAAGCGTCGGCCGTGTTTGCGGTGGCGTGCACCCGCTCCAGGATTTCGCCTTCATAATCGGACGCGAAGGCGCGGACCTCCACGCCGAGGGCTTGGGCGAAATCGACCACATATTTGTGCAGATCGGCGACGGAGGCGATGGCGCCGAACAATTTGGGATCGCGCTTGCCGAGATGCTTCATATTGGGGCCATCCAACAACTCGATGACCCAGCGCCTTTTGCCGCGGCGCAAATCCTTCAATTCCGGCACGCAATTCCTCCCGGCCCTATTTGATTTTGGCCGACTCTAGCCCTGGCCTGCGCGCATTGGCAATTCGCGGAGCTTAGAACGGTGCGAACCCGCTCATTGGCTCGTGGTGCGCTTGGGGTCGAAATCGGCGACGCGCGGCTGCGTATAGCCCGGCTCGATGAATTGCGGACGCCCGCCGCCCGTGCCGGTGCTGTTCTCCTGCACCCAATGCTCGCCGGCCTTCTTGTTGACGCCCACCATGTGGCAGACCACGCCTTGACGTTCGGCAATCGGATATTGGTGCGTCATGCAATTGTGGCCTTCGGCGTCCCAATACCATTTGCCCGATTGCACGGCTGCACCCGAGACCCCGAATTCCTGATAGGTGCCGTCGCCGTGATAGGAAATCCAGCGGCGCGTGAAATCTTCCACGCCGCCGCCGGTGCGTGCAGTGTTGCCGAAATAGCCTTCCATCGCGCTTTTCGGCGGGCGTTTGTCGGTGCTCGGTGCGTTCATCGGCTTCTTAAAGCGCAGGATGAATTGATCGGTACGGCCGCGTAAGGATTCGTCGCGGATGTTCTTGCTGCGATCATCGGCCGGGTTGGCGAGCGCATGGCTTTCGCCATCCAGCACGAACCCCGCAGAGAGAATTTCCGCCTTCACCGCATCTTCGTCAGCACGGTGCAACGCGTTTGTCTGCGTGAAGCCCGCGCCTTTGGCTGCTGCATGATCGACCACGAAGAACGTGCCGCCGTTCTTCAGCGCGTCGTACACGTGCTTGTCGTAGGTGGCGACATCCAGATGATCGCCCGCGCGTGCCGGATCGTCGGGCGTGAAATCGAGCTGCGAACCCACGAAGCGGTCATTGTGGAGATCGTGATAGTTGTCGCTGGTCCACACCGCATCCACCTGTTCGGGGATCGAGAACAACCCGTCATAGACGGTGAGCGTTTCCCACAATGTTTCGGTGTTGGCGTAGGCCGTGATGTTTTGAATCGCCAGCGCATCGTCCACCGGCAGGTGGCCGTTCTTGCCTTCCGCTATCAGCTTCTGCTGTTGCAGGCGCGCCTGCCCCGGCGCCCCCGCATTCAAAGGCACCAGCATATAGACGTGGCCCTTCGGCCCGACCAGCTTGGAGAGGATGCGCGAGTAATAGCCGTTGCCCGGCACGAGATCGACGACCTTGTCTCCCGCTTTAATGCGCGAGAAGGCCATGACCTCGGCGGGCTTGCGGTCCGCGTCCCGCGCCATGTCGGCAGGAGGACGGCCGGGATCGTTCACAGCTTGCGTGACAGCAACCGGAATAGCGTCGGCCGCAAAGGCCGAAGGCACGGCACAGGAAAAGACGGCGAAAGCCGCGAGACAATGACTGCGCATGAGATATCCGTTACTGGCTGGTCGTGCGTTTGGGATCGAATTCCGAAACTTTCGGCTGCGTGTAGCCTTTTTCCAGGCGGTACGGCCGCTGCTGTCCGTTGCCGTTATCCTGCGTCCAGCTATCGCCCGCCTTCTTGTCGGTCGCGGTGGCGTGACAAACGATGCCTTGCCGCTCCGTGACAGGATATTGATGGATCATGCAGTTGTGGCCTTCGGCATCCCAATACCATTTGCCCGACTGCACCGCGGCGCCCGAAACACCGAACTCGTTGTATGTGCCGTCCGCGTGGTAGGCGACCCAACGACGCGTGAAGTCTTCTGAGCCGCCGCCGCTGCGCACCGTGTTCCCGAAATATCCGGCCAACCCGCTGAGTGGGGGGCGCTTGGCTTGGTCAGCGCCGGCGGGTTTCTTGAAGCGGAGAATGAACTGGTCCGTGCGGCCGCGTAAGGATGCGTCTCGGATGTTCTTCGTGTGATCGTCTTCCCTGTTGGCGAGCGCCTGGCTTTCACCATCGAGCACAAACCCCGCGGAGAGAATTTCCGCCTTCACGGCATCTTCGTCGGCACGGTGCAGCGTGTTGGTTTGCGTGAAGCCCGCGCCTTTCTCCCCTGCGTGATCGACCACGAAGAAGGTGCCGCCGGGCTTCAGCGAATTGAAAATGAGTTTGTCGAAATGTGCGATATCGAGATGACTCGCCGAACGCGCCGTGTCTTCCGGGACGAAATCCAACTGCGTGCCGACGAAACGATCATTGTGGAGATCGTGGTAATTGTCCGACGTCCAGACCGCATCGACCTGCTCGGGGATGGCGAACAGACCGTCATAGGCCGTCAGGGGCTCCCACAACGTTTCGGTGTTGGAATAGGCGGTGATATTTTGAATCGCGAGCGCATCGTCAATGGCGAGATGCCCATCCTCGCCCTTCTTGATCCGCATCTGCTGCTGCAACCGCATTTGCCCCGGTGCGCCTGCGTTCAGCGGCACCAGCATATAGACGTGGCCTTTTGGCCCAACGAGCTTGGAGAGGATGCGCGAGTAATAGCCGTTGCCCGGCACGAGATCGACGACCTTGTCTCCCGCTTTGATGCGCGAAAAGGCCACGACATCCACGGGCTTGCGGTCCGCGTCCCGTGCCATGTCGGCAGGCGGACGGCCGGGATCGCTCACCGCGTCCCTGACGGCGGCCGGAATGGCGTCAGCAGCATGGGCGCAAGGCGCCAGAGCCACGGCAAACGCAAGCGGCAAGAAGCGAAGCGTTTTCACAGGCGTTTTCTTTCTGTGTACGGATAAATTACTCGGCGCGCGAACTCACCACATCAGCCGGCTTCGGCTGCGTGTAACCAGGGGTGAGCGCGTAGGGCCTCGGGCGATCGCCACCATTGTCCTGCGTGTAGGTGTCGCCTGCCTTTTTGTAGGTCGCGGTGGCATGGCAAACGATGCCCTGACGTTCAGGCGCGGGGAATTGGTGGATCATGCAATTGTGGCCAGCCGCATCCCAAAACCACGTGCCTTGCTGCACGAGGCTTCCCGAGATGCCGTATTCCTCGTAATCGCCGTTGGCGTGATAAAATACCCAACGGTGCGTCGGGTCTTTCGCAGGATCGCCACCCGATTGCGAGGTGTTGCCGTAAAATCCGTTCATAGCATCCGCCGGTGGCCGATGCGTCGCGGCGCTGGCATTCGCCGGTTTCTTGAAGCGGAAGATAAACTGATCGGTCTTGTCGTGGACGTCGCGCACGAGCTTGGAATGATCGTCTTCCCTGTTGGCCAGCGCGTTCGATTGACCATCCAAAACGAAACCCGCTTCGAGCACTTCCTTCTTCACCGCATCAGGATCGATACGATGCAGCGATGCGGTTTGCGACGTGCCGGTTCCGGCTGCGCCTGCGTGATCGAGGATGAGATACACGCCGCCGGGTTTAAGAGATTCGAAGATAAGCCTGTCGAGCTTGACGATATCCATCGAACCCTTAACCGGTGCCAAGCCGGGACCATCGGATACGAGATTGGCGGCGGGTTCGACAAAACTGGGGTTGTGCAGATCGTGGTAATTGTCGCTGGTCCACACGACATCAACCTGCTCCGGCACCGCGAACTCCGCGCCATAGGTGTAAAGCGGTTCCCACAGCACTTGCACATTGGAATAGTCGGTGAGGTTCTGGATTTCGAGAACGGGATCGACCGCGTCGTGCACCGTTTTCCCCGCCGCGATGTCTTTCGCCTCGGCCGCACGCACCTGCCCAGGCGCGCCGCCGCGCAAGGGCACCAGCGCGTAGACTTTGCCCTTCGGCCCGACGAGCTTGGAAAGAATGCGCGTGTAGTAGCCACCGCCGGGCACGAAATCGACCACGACATTGCCGGGCTTTATCCCTGCGAAAGCCAATGCTTCAGCAGGCTTCCTATCGGCGTCGCGGATCATATCCATCGGCGTGCGGCCGGGATCGGCCACGGCTTTCGCCACATAGGCGGGGATAGCATCAGCAGCGTGCGCGCTCGACGCGCAAATCGCGGCAAAAAGCGATGCGGTCAGGAGGATGCGTTTCGTCATCTCAATTCCTCACCTTTTTATGAATATGCTTTTAGAGGTCACTGCCCCGCGCGCGGCGGTAGCGATGGATCGTAGATTGGGTGATAGCCGCTGATGATTGTGAACGGCGTCGGCGGCACGGCCGTATCGCCCACCACTTGCTCCTGGCCCCATTTGTCGCCTGCCTTCTTAAACGGTTCGCTGGAGTGGCAAACGACGAAGCCGCGCTGGCTCAACGGCGATTCATGCAGCATGCAATTGTGCCCTGCTGCATCCCAATACCAAGTGCCGGCCTGCATATCGCCCCAGCCGAACTCCTGATACGTGCCGTCGGCATGATAGATCATGCGGCGTTCTTGATGCGGGCCCGTCTTCTCGGGACTGTCCATGTTCATGATGTTGGTGTTGCCGTAATAGCCATCGAAGGCGTTCTTCGGCGGGCGCTGATCGGTTTTGGCAGCATTCATCGGCTTCTTGAAGCGGAACGCGTACTGATCCGTCTTATCGTGCATTTGGAAGGCGGTTTTGGTGTGATCGTCCGCCGGATTGGCCAGCACGTTGCTTTCGCCGTCGAACACGAAACCCGCCGACAACACTTCCGCTTTCACCGCATCCTTGTCGGAGCGATGTAAAGTCTTTGCCGTCGTGAAGCCTGTGCTGGGCGCCGATGCGTGATCGACCACGACGAATGCGCCGCCATTCTTCAGCGAGGCATAGATGTTCTTGTCGATGGTCGGCACGAAATCCGCGGAACCGAAGAACGGCGTGTGCAGATCGTGATAATTGTCGCTTGTCCAAACCACATCGACCTGTTCGGGCAGCGAGAATTGACCCTTATATTGCGTGAGCATCTCCATCATCGCAGAGACGTTGGAATATTCCGCGATGTTCTGGATCGCGAGGATGGGATCGATAGGCCGCTCGATCGGCTTTTGACCGGCTTTGACGCGTTCGGCGTTCTGCTCGTTCAACGTTTCCACATCGCGCGCCACGGCGGGCATCGCGGCGAGCGCATAGACTTTGCCCTTGGGGCCGACGAGCTTTGCGAAGATGCGGGTGTAGTAACCACCACCGGGAATAAAATCCGCGACCTTGTCGCCCGGCTTTATCCCTGCGAAGGCTACCAACTCGGCCGGATGACGATCGGCATCGCGTTCCTTATCGCCGGGTGGGCGGCCGGGATCGTTCACCGCCGCTGTGACCGCGTTTGGAACCGCGCTCGCGGCATAGGCGGATGAGCCCAGCACGCACACCGATGCACAGGCGAACAACAGTGAACGCAATGCCATGACTGGCCCCTTATCTACCAAGATAGAAACTGAAAACGCTCATCCCAAACGGCGCGACTCTAAGGGGCGCGCTCGTATGGCGTGGAGCTTAGGGACTTCGTGTGAGGCCGTCACGGCCACACGATGTAAAACACGCTGGTATTCCAGCAATACCGCAAAGAAAAAGGGCCGGCGTCATCCGCCGGCCCTTTGCTGTCGTGTCCCAGCCTTATTTGGCGGCTTGCTGATCGGGGGGTGCTGGATAGGTGTAGCCCTTCTCCAGCTTCCAGGCCTGATTGCCCGTGCCGATGACCTGATCGACCGGCGGGTTCGTCTTCTCGCCCGAGTAGTCGTGGCAGATCACGCTGCCGCGTTCGATGTCGGGATATTCCTTAATCATGCAGTTGTTGCCATCGGCATCCCACCACCACGTGCCTTGCTGCACGCGCGTGCCGGAATTGCCGAATTCCTGGAACGTGCCGTCGGGGTGATACATCACCCAACGCTGGCCCGGCGCATTGCCGTTGTTTATGCCTGAACGGCTGGTATTGCCGAAATACGGCGCCATGCCCTGCTTCATGTCGCGCGGGCGCTTTGTTTCCGCAGACGCGTTCGACGGCTTCTTGAACTTCAGCGCCGTCATACCACCGACATCGCTGGAGCTGTCCAACGTGAAGCCCGCGGCCGTGACATCTGCCTTAATGCCATCGGCTTCGGCTGGCGCATCGACAATGAGATAGATGCCACCGGGCTTCATGGCGCGGAAGATCGCCTTGTTCATGCCTACGAGATCGAGCGGCGGTTGGGCGGCGTTGTTGGGCCCAGCCATTGCGGGCTTGGCGTAACCCGGCGTTTTCAGATTGTGGTAATTGCCGTTGGCCGCGATCACCGCATCCACCTGCTCGGGCAGACCGAAGCTGCCGCCGTTGTAATAGACCTGCTCCCACACGGCGACGACGTTGGGATATTCCGAATGCTGGTTTTCAATCGACAGCGCCGCATCGACAGGAACCGGCTTGCCTGCCTTCTCCAAATCCTGGCGCACGCCGGGGAAGCCCGGAATCGGCACATAGGCATAGACCTTGCCGCGCGGACCGACGAGCTTTGAGAGGATGCGCGTGTAATACGCATCTTCCGGAATGAAATCGGCAACCACCATGCCCGAATGGATGCCGGACAGTTTGATCACGTCGGCGGGCTTGCGCGCCGCGTCACGCGATCTGTCGACGGGCGGGCGCGCGTAGTGATCGACGGCATCGCTGACGGCATCTGCGAACGCTGGAATGGCGAAGCCGCCAAGTGCGGCAACGCCAAGCGTTGCTGCAAGAAATGCGTGACTGCGTTTCATGGATGTTTCCTCTGTGACGGCTGCATGGCGAAAATCCCTTCGGGCATGAATCCGTTTCCGCACGCGCAGGAAAATCCTGCGGCGAAAGCCACTGCGTTTTGCGCAATGCGGATGATGACGCCCGTTCCCTCGATGGGGAGTCTATTGCTCCCGTGGCGAAAGCCTACAGCAATCGCAGGCAAAGGTCAGCGCGGGATCGAGACAAACGAACAGCACTCGCCCGTGGCATACCAGAGGAAAGCGGCTGCAAACCGCCAAATCGTAAGGTGCGCGCTTATGGGGGATAAACAAAACCTTTGGCGAGCTGCACCTTCACCGCCCCGCCGCCATTGTCCCACATCGTGACCGGGCCGACCTCGCGCTTCACCGCATCGGAGTGGCAGACGACGAAGCCGCGCTCCTGCAACGGAAATTGGTGGTTCATGCAATTGTGGCCCGCCGCATCCCAATACCACGTGCCTTGCTGCACCTTGGTGCCGGCATTGGCGTATTCCTGATAGGTGTGATCGGCGTGGTACAAATTGTACCGCGCGGTGGGATCGCCGAGGTTGAAGATAAACGTGTTGCCATACCAATTGGCCAGCGGATCTTCCTTCGGCCTTTTGTCTGTGTTCGCGGCGTTCATCGGCTTCTTGAAACGCAACGCATATTGATCGGTGTTGTCGTGCATCTCGGCATCGAGAATGCGCTTGCCGTGATCATCCGACGGATTCGCCAGCACATTGCTTTCGCCATCGAGCACGAAACCCGCCGATAACACTTCCGCCTTCACCGCATCGGAATCCGAGCGATGCAGCGTGCGTGTAACAGTAAAGCCAGCTCCCTTGGCCGCTGCATGATCGGTGATGACAAACACGCCGCCCGGCTTGAGCGAAGCGAAGATGGCCTTGTCGACGGCCACCATATCGAGCGGTTTGGTAAGTTCGGCCGCGCCCGTCGCGGTCGCGTTCACGCCGATGTTCTTCATGTCGTGATAGTTTTGCGAGGTCCACACCACATCGACCTGCTCGGGCACCGAAAACTGCCCGCCGAACTGGCCAAGGATTTCCCACATCGCAGTGAGGTTTTTGTAGTTCGCGACATTTTCAATGGCGAGCGCGTTGTCGATGCCGCGACGCGGGCTGGGCCCGCCATTCTTCGCCGCTTCGTCGAACGCGAATTGCGGCATCTTATCGAGCGTGTAAGGCACAATGGCATAGACATGCCCCTTGTCACCGACGAGCGGCGAGAAGATACGCGTGAAGTATCCGCCGCCGGGCCAGAAATCGACCACCTTGTCGCCGGGCTTCACGCCTGCAAACGCCATGAGTTCAGCCGGATGGCGTGCTGCATCGCGCTTCACATCGTCGGGCACGCGCCCCGGATCGTGCACTGCCGCTGTCACGTAGGAAGGAATGATGTCCGCGGCCAGCACAGGCGAACAGCCGAGCGCCAGCGCGCTTGCTGCGGTCAACAGAAGCGTGCGTGTCATCGCGTTTCTCCGTATGGCGTTATTGCGCGGATAAGGCTTCACCCTTGACGCCCTTCGTCGGCGGCGTCGGATCGGGATACACATACCCGGCGACCGCCATGTAAGGACGGGCGTCACCCTGGAACGGCTGGCCGTTGTCCTGGGTCCACTTGTCGCCGACTTTCTTGTCGCGCCCCGTGCCGTGACAGACGACGAAATTGCGCTGCTCGGCCGGCCATTGGTGCAGCATGCAATTGTGGCCTGCGGCATCCCAATACCAAGTGCCCGACTGCATGTCGTTCCAGCCGAACTCCTGATAGGTGTGATCGGCATGATAGAACACAAAGCGCTGCGGTGAGCCCGCCTCGCCCGAGATGGTGGTGTTGCCGTAGAAGCCCGCCAGCGCATCATGCGTAGGACGCAGATCGTTCGAGGCGGCGTTCATCGGCTTCTTGAAGCGATAGATATAATGATCGACGCGCGGCCAAGCGGAAGCGCCTTGGCCCGATTGGGTGTGGTCGTCAGATGGCAACGCAGCAATGTTGCTCTCACCATCGAACACAAAACCCGCCGACAGCATTTCGGCCTTCACCGCATCGGGATCGGAACGATGCAGCGTTTCCGCAACGCTGAAACCCACGCCCGGCGCGGCGCGATTGTCGACGATGGTGTAGACAGCGCCCGGCTTCATGGCATCGAACACCCGCTTGTCGATCGCAGGCACGATCTTCGCAATGCCGTAATCCTTCTGGATGTGCATGTCGTGATAGATGTTCACGGTGAGCACTGCGTCCAATTGCTCGGGCGTGGAGAATTGCCCGCCATACTGC
This sequence comes from uncultured Alphaproteobacteria bacterium, assembly GCA_903928515.1. GTDB lineage: Bacteria > Pseudomonadota > Alphaproteobacteria > Micropepsales > Micropepsaceae > CAIYRG01. The sequence goes on from CAIYRG010000196.1 coordinate 10,143, forward strand.
CAGAAGATTTCCCACAGCGGCTGGATGTTCGAGTAATCGTAGATGTTCTGAATGGCGTTCAGATTGTCGATGGACAGCGGCACCGGCGGCTTGCCGGATTTTTTCGCATCGTCCAAATTTTTGGCGCGCAAGGTTTCGCCATCGCGCACGCCATCGGTGAGCGGCGTGATCGCGTAATCCTTGCCCTTGGGCCCGACGATCTTGGCGATGATGCGCGTGTAGTAACCGGTGGGCGCAATCTCGGCGACCTTGTCGCCTGGCTTAATGCGGGTGAAGGCGAGGATTTCCGCCGTGTGGCGCGGCTTGTCGAGCGCAATATCGGAGGGCAGACGATTGCCGTCGTTGATCGCATTGGTGACATAGGCCGGGACCGCGCTGCCCTTCGCTTCTGCTTTCGCGGGCGCGGCCTT
>CAIYRG010000197.1 GCA_903928515.1 uncultured Alphaproteobacteria bacterium
CACCGGACGGGGATCGCCGCCATGCGCGCTGGCAGGCTTCTTGAAGCGCAAGACGAATTGGTCGGTATGGCCGCGCAGTGAAGGATCGAAGATCGGCTTGGAATGATCGTCGGCCGGATTGGCGAGCACTTGGCTCTCGCCATCGAGCACAAACCCAGCCGCCAGAATTTCCGCCTTCACGGCCGCCTCTTCGGCGCGGTGCTGCGTGCCGGTCACCGTGAAGCCTGTGCCTTGCGCCGCCGCATGGTCGGCCACGAAATATACGCCGCCCGGCTTCAACGTCGCGAAGATCGCTTTGTCGATACCGGCCGTGTCGAGCGGACCGTAATTCTTATTCTTGTAGTCGTGGTAATTGTCCGTCGTCCAAACCGCGTCGAGCTGTTCGGGCACGGCAAACTGTGCGCCGAATTGGTCGAGCGGTTCCCACAACACGGTGATGTTGCGAAAATCCGTCACGTCCGCAATGGCGAGCGCTTGCACAACCGGCGCACGCGGGTCGCCACGCACGCCGAGCGATTCTTGCAATGCCTTGCGCTGCTCTGCCGATTGCTGCGGCCGCCAGCCGATATTCGGCACGATGGTGTAAACCGCACCCTTGGGCCCGACGAGCTTCGAAAGGATGCGCGTGTAGTAGCCGCCGAAGGGCGAAAGCTCCGCAATGTGATCGCCCGCTTTGATGTGCGAGAAAGCGACCATCTCTGCCGGATGGCGCGCATCGTCGCGCGCGCGATCATCGGGCGGCCGGCCGGGATCGGCGACAGCGGCATTGACGGCGGCGGGAATGGACTCGGCGGCATTCGCCGAATTGGCCAATGACACAGCGAACGGAATCGCGGCCAACGCCGCCACATGCAGAAGACGCGTCATGAAATCTCCCCGGTCAATTCGCGCCGTCTGTTGCGGCGTCTCGAGTCGATCCTAGCCCAGGGACGCATCCCGCGCTATGCGCCGGCTCAGGCCGCTTGCCCCATATACCATACGGGGGTATGGTATATGCCATGAACCACCACGATCCGAAATTGCTCGCCCGCCTCTCGCGCATCGAAGGCCAGGTCCACGCTTTAGGGACCATGGTGAAGGATGGCCGCTATTGCATCGACATCGTGGCGCAGGTGCGCGCCGCGCGCGCCGGGCTCGCCCGCGTCGAGCAGATGCTTCTGGAAGGCCATCTGAAACATTGCGTGGAAGAAGCAATCGCCAGTGGCGATCCCAAACAACAACGACAAAAAATCGCGGAGCTTATCGACGTGCTCGGGCGCACGGATCGTTGAGGCCAAGGGAAGATATGCGCGCAAAGCGTCATTCCATTTTCGTTGCCGCTGCGTTGCTGACGGCTACCCTCCCCTGCGCCGCCGCGCGCGCCGCGGATGATTCCATGGCCGGAATGGATATGAGCAGTATGGATATGTCCGGTATGGACATGAGCGGCATGTCGATGCACGGCGCGCTCGGAAATTATTCGATGATGCGCGATGCCTCAGGGACTTCATGGCAGCCGGATTCGACGCCGATGGATGCGATCCACGGCACGCTCGATTCCTGGTCCACCATGATCCATGGCAATGCCGATTTGATCTACGACAATCAAGGTGGTGCCCGCGGCGACACCAAGACCTTCAGCAATTCGATGCTGATGGGCATGGCGCAGCGGCCGCTCGACACCGGCACGCTGACATTGCGCGCAATGGTTTCGCTCGATCCCTTGATGGGCAAGAGCGGCTATCCGTTGCTGCTGCAAAGCGGGGAAACCGCCGATGGCGTGCATCCGCTGATCGACCGCCAGCATCCGCACGATCTCTTCATGGAGCTGGCGGGCACTTACAGCGCGCCATTGGGCGACGGCTCGGCCTTTATCTATGCCGGTTATCCGGGTGAACCGGCACTCGGCCCCGCGACCTTCATGCACCGCTTCTCCGGCATGGACAATCCGGAAGCGCCTATCGGCCATCACTGGGAAGATTCCACCCATGTCACCTTCGGTGTCGCGACGCTCGGTTACGTCTGGCAAGATTGGAAACTGGAAAGCTCGATCTTCAACGGCCGCGAACCGAATCAATATCGCTGGAATTTCGATCCCCTGCGGCTGGATTCGGAATCGGTTCGTCTGAGCTGGAATCCCGATCCCAATTGGTCGCTCCAAATAAGCTGGGGCAACATTCATTCGCCCGAGCAGCTTGAGCCCAACGTCAACCAGCGCCGCTTGTCTGCGTCGGCCAGCTACAACCTCGCAATTGCGGGCGGCAATTGGCAAACCACATTCGTGTGGGGCCAGAACGACAATTCACCCGGCACGATCTCGAATGCGTTTCTTCTCGAAAGCACGTTCGCCTGGGGCCGGCACACCCTGTTCGCGCGCGCCGAAGAGGTCCGCAAGGATGAACTGTTCGAACCGCCGAGCGCGCTTGGCGGCGAGGCCTTCGATGTCGGCAAGCTCAGTGCGGGCTACATCTACGATATTCCCGTTGCCGAGCATGTGAAGTTCGGTTTGGGCGGGCTCGCCAGCCTTTACGACATCCCCAATCCGGCGAAGACCGCTTACGGCGATCCCGTTTCCTACATGCTCTTTGCCCGCGTGAAGTTGATGTAATGCGGGATCGACGCTCTCAATACGTAATCAAGTTCAGGAGGACACCATGACCAAATTCAAAATCGCCCTTATCGCATCCGCCTTCGCATTGGCAGCATCGCCTGCTTTCGCCCATGCCGAGCTGACAAAAGCGACGCCTGCCGCGAAATCATCGGGCCCCGCGCCCCAGATGATCACGCTGCATTTCAGCGAAGGCTTGGACAGCACGTTTTCCAAGCTCTCGCTCTCCATGGACGGTAAGCCGGTCGCCCTCAAAGCATCGGTCGATTCCAAGGACGACAAGACGATGATGGGCAAGCCGAACGCGCCCCTAACTGCCGGTATTTACAAAGTGGATTGGACATCGGTGGCACATGACTCGCATAAGCTGTCGGGCAGCTACAGTTTCACCGTGAAGTAGACCCGTTTGCCATGCTCGATTTCGGCATAGACACCGCGCGCTTCCTGCAATTCCTCGCGGGCATGATTGCGTTCGGCGTGCCGTGCTTTTGTCTTTACGGATTGGACGAACATTCGCCCGTAGCGAACGCGATGCGCGGCTGGCTTTTGTCCGCCGGCATCGCGGCCCTGGCGGGCGGGGTTCTGTGGTTCTGGCTTACCGTTGAGCTGTTCACCAGCGAAGACAACATCTTCGCGTTGATCCCAAAACTACCCGGCCTCGCGTTTTCCTCCAGCTTTGGACACATTATCCTGGCGCGTGTCGCCATCGCAGGATTGTTGCTCGCAAGCGCGATCTTCGCGCATGGCCGTGGCCGATTGTGGTTCTGTGCGGCAATCGGCGCCGCCTACGCCGCGAGCCTCGCCTGGACGGGCCATGCCATGGATGCCGAAGGCCCGGCAGGCATCGCGCATCTAGCCAACGACATTCTGCATCTTCTAACTGCTGCGGCCTGGCTCGGCGCATTGCCGCCTTTGCTCTATCTGCTGGCCCAAGCGTGGCGAACACCCTATGCGCGCGAAGTGCGCGACGCGCATATTGGCCTGTCGCGCTTTTCGTCTATCGGCCCCGGCATTGTCGCAATGCTTATCGTGTCGGGCGTAGCGAATGCCTGGTTCCTGATCGGCACCGATGTTTTCGGCGCGTTACGCACGCCTTACGGATTGACGCTGGCGTTCAAGCTTGCGGTCGCTTCTGCCATGTTAATCCTGGCTGCGAACAACCGTTACAGACTGACGCCGGATTTGCGGGCGACGTTGGGCGACGCCGATGCGCGCGCCACGTTGATGGCGCTGCAACGCAGTGTCGGTTTGGAAACCGCGCTGGCGGTGATACTTATCGCTGCCGTGGCACTTCTCGGCACGCTGCCGCCACCAACCATCAATTAACGCGGCTGCGACACCACGTCGATCAGCGCAGGCTCGCCCTTCTTCACCACAGCCAAAGCCCGCTTGATGGCAGGCCCAAGGTCACGCGGATTGGAGATCGGCCCTTCCGCGTAACAGCCATAGGCTTGCGCCATCTTGGCGTAATTCAGGCCTGGGTTGTCGAAGGTGCAACCATCGCCATGGCGGAAGCTGCGCGAGCGCTGATC
>CAIYRG010000198.1 GCA_903928515.1 uncultured Alphaproteobacteria bacterium
CCGCGCCGGTTTTGTCGCGCAGGTCTTTCACCAAACTGGCGGTGATATTGCTCATGTCACTCCTCGATCGACGATAGCGAATCCGAAACGCGTGTATTACGCGCTCGGCTGCTGTTCCGTCGCTTGTGCTGCAGCCGCGGGGATGACGTCTTCCGCCACCGTGTCGGATTCGCCGATGTCGCCGCCGGCCGCCACTTGGCTTTCGGAGAGACCATCGATGACCGCGCGGGCCGCGAGCTCGCAATAAAGGGCGATGGCGCGCGAGGCGTCGTCATTGCCAGGGATCGGATAGGTGATTCCATCCGGATCGGAGTTCGAATCCAGGATCGCCGCGACCGGAATACCGAGCTTGCGCGCTTCGGCGATGGCGATCGATTCCTTGTTCGTGTCGATCACGAACAACAGGCTGGGCAGACCGCCCATGTCCTTGATGCCGCCGAGCGAGCGTTCGAGCTTGTCGCGCTCGCGCATCATCTGCAGCAATTCTTTCTTGGTGAGACCCGACGTGTGCGCCGAGTTCAACGTCTCTTCGAACGTGCGCAAGCGCTTGATCGAGTTCGAGATCGTCGCCCAGTTGGTGAGCGTGCCGCCTAGCCAGCGATGATTCACGAAATACTGCGCGCAACGCTTCGCTGCCGCGGCGACGGGATCGGACGCCTGGCGCTTCGTGCCGACGAACAGCACGCGGCCGCCACTGGCCGCCGCTTCGCGCATGGCGAGCAGCGCCTGGTGCAGCAACGGCACCGTCTGCGTCAGGTCGATGATGTGAATGTCGTTGCGGACGCCGAAGATGTAGGAGCCCATCTTGGGGTTCCAACGCTGCGTACGATGTCCGAAATGGGCGCCCGCTTCCAAAAGCTGACGCAAGCTGTAATCCGGCAATGCCATCGAAAACTCCTGTTTTCCGGTTCAGTCCTAACGCAAGGGTGTGATTTGCCTTGTGGGCAAACACCGGATGGACGTCCGATCCTTGTGGGAAACGGTTGTCCGGCCTCACGTGTGAGATGGCGGGGCTTATAGGGAGTTCGGAAGCATCATGCAAGGCGGCGGCGGGAACCGCGAAACACCCCGGATTCCGCTGGTTTCTTATGGTACCTAGACCGTTTCCACCATGGCCACGCCGCGCATCGCCTGGATGGTGGATCGGAGCTGCGGATTGACCAGCACCCGCTTGGGCAGCGCGATCTCGACCTCCTGCCCGGCATAGGACCCCGGCACCACAAAGGTAATGAGGCCTTTACCCGCCTGCTTCATCTGCGAGGCAATGGCCGGGATGGGTGCTGTGTCGGACAGGGTGATCTTGAGCCCCTCGCCCGCCTGGGCCGCAGCGGCGTCCAGATCTTCGATGGTCAAGGCGCGCAGCTTCAGCTCGTCGTCGGTCCATTCGCCGATCACGCGCATCAGCACGGAGCGCCCCGGCTCCAGGAAGGCGCGCGAGGCCGACAGCGTCTCGGAGAACACCATAATCTCGTACATGCCGGTTGGGTCTGACAGGCCGACAAAGGCGAAGGGATCGCCCGAGCGGCCGCGCCGCTCCTGTTTGCGGATCACCGTACCGGCAACCGTGGCCTTCACCGAAGTCCGCCGGGCATCGCCCAGCAGATCGGAATAACACGACGCCCCGAGCCGTTTGAGCGATTGGGCGTAGGCATCGAGCGGATGGCCCGAGAGATAGAAGCCGATGGCCGTGAATTCCTCGCCCAGCTTCTCATGCACCGGCCAATCATCGACCGTCGACAGCGGCAGATCGTCCTTGGCGGTTTCCGCCGCACCGAACAGGCTCTCCTGCCCCGCGTCGCGATCACGCACGTTGCGCGCGGCGGCCGATTGCACCATGTCGGACGACATCACGAGCTGCCGGCGGTTGGAATGCAGTCCGTCGAATGCACCGGCGCGCGCCAGGCTTTCAAACGCACGTTTGTTCACGAGCCTGGGATCGATACGCCGCGCGAAATCGGACAGCGACGTGAAAGGCCCGCCTTCCGTGCGCACGGCGACGACATGATCCATCGCTTGGCGGCCCACGCCCTTCACGGCGGCGAGCGCGTAGTAAATCGTGCCGCCGGTGCTGCGGCCCGCTTCATCCATGATGGCGTCGCAGGTGAAATGCGCTTCGCTGCGATTGATGTCGGGCGCGCGCACCGTGATGCCCAGACGTCCCGCTTCCTGACGGAAGATGTTGAGACGATCGGTGACGCCGATATCGAGCGTCATAGATGCGGCCAAAAACTCGACCGGATAATTCGCCTTCAAATAAGCGGTTTGATACGCGACCTGCGCATACGCCGCTGCATGGCCTTTGTTGAAGCCATAGCCCGCGAACTTCGCCGCCTGATCGAAAATCTGTTCGGCAGCGCCTTTGGGAATCTTCTTCTCAGCCGCACCCGTGAGGAATTTCTGGCGATGCTGCGCCATCTCGGCCGGGATCTTCTTGCCCATGGCGCGGCGAAGAAAATCGGCCTCGCCCATCGTGTAGCCGCCGAGTTCGCGCGCCATGCGCATGACGTCTTCCTGATACGTCATCACGCCGAAGGTTTCCGACAGGATCGGCTCCAACAGCGGGTGGAGATATTCCGGTTTCTCGCGGCCGTTTTTGCAAGCGATGTATTTCGGAATCGAATCCATCGGGCCTGGGCGATAGAGCGCCACCAACGCCACGAGATCGTTGATGTGGTCAGGCTTCATCTTGCGGATAAGATCGCGCATGCCCTGGCTTTCGAGCTGGAACACGCCGACGCATTCGCCGCGTGCCAGCATTTCGAATGTGGGCTTGTCGCCGAAATCGATGCGCTGCGTATCGAGTTCGATGCCACGCGCTTCCAGCAGATC
>CAIYRG010000199.1 GCA_903928515.1 uncultured Alphaproteobacteria bacterium
CTTTTGCGGTCTCAATCGCGCGCCGGAAGCCGATAGGATCGGCGATCATCGGTGTGGTGACGGCATCGACGCCGGTGCCTTCGATGATCACATGGCCGTAGTCGAAGATGCGCCCCAATATGGATTGCTGTACGCGCGCGCCTTCGATGTTCTGCAGCGCGATCTCGTTGGTGCTGAGTGACAGCCATCCGGTTTTCTTGATGAAGCGGTGTGTCGTCACGCCGATCTCGGTGGTGGAGGCACGGATCATCATGGAGATGGATGCGAAAATGCCGATGATTGTGAACAGCAACAGGATCGCGCCGAATTTGTAGAGCCAATGATACCGCGCGACCGCAACAACGCGCTCATCCGCACCCAACGATTTTTCGATGTAGCTCATGATGTTCCGTTCTCGGGGCCGCGCGCGGATGATAGCGCAAAAACGAAACCCCCGTGCGGTGAAGCACGGGGGTTTTTGAAACGTCAAAGACGCAGCGTCTATTTCAGCGAGGCGAGATAGGCGACGACGTTGTTCACATCATCCGGATCGGTCGGGCCGACGAACGCCATCTTGCCGCCCGGCACCATCGCCGGCGGGCCTGCGAGATAGGCTTTGATCTTTTCCTGGTCCCAGGTGATGCCGGCGCCCTTCATGGCATCGGAGTACGGGAAGCCAGCACCGGTGCCGGACTTACGGCCGACAACGCCGCGCAGATTCGGACCGGTGAAGCCGGGGTTGCCGTCCGGCGTCACGGTGTGACACGCAGCACAACGCGCCTGGAAGATCTGTTGTCCCGCCGCCGGGTCGCCCGCGGCAGCCGCGGCGTAAGAGGCAGAACTCATGAGACCGAGCGCGACAGCGCCCAGCAAAATGTTACGGATCATGGGAATTCTCTCAGTTGTTGGGAAGTGGCCGGAATAGGCGAATAGCTGCCCCAAAATAGGCGGCGAAAGCGCGTTTCGGCAAGACTCCTGCTCCACGTTTTATAGCTTCTAGGAACCTTGCGGCGAATTTGAGGCGGGGCTTTCTACAGTCCCCGTTATGACCAATCGGTGAAGACCACGAACGTCAGGGCGTTTTGGGCCTCACATTTCGTCGCGCGCGGGCAGCAGGATTTCGCGTTTGCCCTGGTGGTTGGGCTTGGAAATCATGCCGTCTTCTTCCATCCGTTCGATCAGGCGCGCCGCGCGGTTGTAGCCGATCTGCAGGCGGCGCTGGATGTAGGAGGTCGAGACCTTGCGATCACGCGCCACGATGGCGATGGCCTTGTCGAACAGATCGTCGCCCGAGCCGTCGCCGCCATTCGCCATGACGCCATAGGGATCTTCTTCGTCGCTGTCGGGCTCTTCGGTGACAGCTTCCAGATATTCCGGATGGCCCTGGCTCTTGAGGAAGCGCACCACGTCTTCCACTTCGGTGTCGGACACGAACGGGCCATGCACGCGCTTAATGCGGCCACCGGCCATCATGTAGAGCATGTCGCCCTGACCGAGCAGCTGCTCCGCACCTTGCTCGCCCAGAATCGTGCGGCTGTCGATCTTCGATGTCACCTGGAAGGAAATACGCGTCGGGAAGTTCGCCTTGATGGTGCCGGTGATGACGTCGACCGATGGGCGTTGCGTGGCGGCGATCAAATGGATTCCGGCCGCGCGCGCCATCTGCGCCAGACGCTGCACGGCACCTTCGATTTCCTTGCCCGCCA
>CAIYRG010000200.1 GCA_903928515.1 uncultured Alphaproteobacteria bacterium
ATGCGCAATACCGGCGCGATTTCGCGAAGCTTATCTGGACAAGCGCGTCGCCAAAATGGGCCTTCGACGATGCCACATTCGAACGCAGTGCCGCTGCGTTCGACAATCCCGATCATGTCGCGATCGTGATCCACAATTACCGCTGGCGGTTGGGCGTGGCCGAGGGCGAGCCGAAATACGATGCGCTGGAAACGCGCTTGGCCGGCGGCCCCGCCATCGCGGTGCCAACGATCACGCTGGAAGGCGATGCCAATGGTGCCCCGCATCTGGAGGCCGCCGCCTATGCCGGGAAATTTACCGGCAAATATGCGCACCGCGTCATCACGGGCGGCATCGGCCACAACCTCCCACAGGAAGCGCCGCAAGCCTTCGCGGATGCCATCGTCGCGGTGGATGGCTTTTAAAACCCGCGCCGGAAGAGGGCTGCTGACTGGGTATGATCGGTCACGATTCGGCGTTAGAAGTGGAGAGCCGCGCACCACAGCGGCACCGGGGGAGACATGCAGAAAGCATCATTGAAGAAGGCGCTCATCGCCGGGCTGGCCTTGGCCGCGTCTGCGGGGCTTGGCTATGCCGCCGGTGCCTCATCGGTCCCCGGCCTTTCCACGCTCAACCCTGCCGCACTGAGCTATGTGCTGCCCGAGAACGTGAACTGGCAACCCGCTGCCGGTCTTACCGGCACCGATGCCGCGGTTCTCTATGGTGATCCCGCGAAGCCGGGCTTTTACATTCAACTCAACCGCTTCCATCCGGGCAATTTCAGCCATCCGCATTATCACGCGAATGATCGCTACATCATGGTGCTGTCCGGCACGTGGTGGGTTTCGACCACCGCGAAATTCGATCCCGAAAACAACACCGTGCCGATGAAGCCCGGCACCTTCGTGACACATACGGGGCGCGAAGTGCATTACGATGGCGCGCGCGCCGAAGATAAGGAAGACACGGTGGTGATGATCTTCGGCAATGGTCCCGGCTCGCGCATCGAATGTGAAGGCCCGAAAGCAGAAACCGGTCCTGGCCCCTGCGCCGATGCGAAAGCGAGTGTGCATTGATGACGATGCGAAAACTTCTCGCGCCGATGGCAGCCTTGCTGCTGCTCGCCGGCTCCGCGCACGCCGCGAATGTGAAAGTGTTTGTCGGCGGCGCGTTCACGCCCCCAACGCGTGTGGTGAGCGCGGATTTCTCCGCCAAGACCAAGAACACCGTGGAGATCGTCAGCGACACGACAGGCAACATCCAGAAGCGGCTGCGCGCCGGGGAAAAGGCCGATGTCGTCATCGTCACGCAAGGCGCACTGGATGCGCTGATCAAAGAAAAATTGGCGGATGCGAACCGCGCCGATCTCGCCACCGCCTTGATCGGCGTCGGCATCCACAAGAGCGCGAAAGCCCCCGACATCTCCACGCCCGACGCGTTCAAGGCCTCGCTGCTGGCAGCGAAATCCGTTGCCTATGTCAGCCCGGCAGCGGGCGGCACATCGGGAACCTATTTCGAAGGCTTGCTGCAGAAGTTCGGCATCGCGGATGCGATGAAGCCCAAGACGGTTTACGAGACGCAAGGCTCGGAAGTCGCCGAAGCGGTGGCCACCGGCAAAGCCGAACTCGGCATCACCTTCGGCGCCGAAATGCTGCCGAACAAGGATGTAACAGTGGCGGGCTATCTGCCGGACTCCATCCAATTGCCGACGATCTATAGCGGCGCGATCACCGCGAGCCCTGGCGATGCCAAGGCCGCGCAAGACTTCTTGGCTTCGTTGCAGACGCCGGCCGCCAGTGCGGCCATGACCAAAGCGGGCCTCGAGCCGTTGAAGAAATAGCACCCGCACATGCGCCATAAACTCGCCGCGCTTCTCGCCCCGGCGACGATCTTCCTCGGCGCGAGCCTGCTGTTCGCGGTGGAACCGCTGATCGCGAAGATGATCCTGCCGTGGTTCGGCGGCTCGGCGGCGGTGTGGATCGCGTGCTTGCTGTTCTTCCAGGCCGCACTTCTGGCCGGATATCTCTACGCGCACATTGTTGCGACGAAACTGTCGCCGCTTTGGCAGATGCGCGTGCATGGCGCGCTGCTGGTGGCAAGCCTGTTGTTCCTGCCCATCGTGCCATCCGCCTATTGGAAGCCTGTGGGCGGCGAAAATCCTCTGCCGCTGATCTTAGGCCTGCTCACCGCCACTATCGGCCTGCCCTTCGTGCTGCTCTCCGCCACCACGCCGCTGGTGCAAGCCTGGCTGGCGCGCGATGGCAATGCCGCGGGCGGGCACAACATCTATCGGCTCTATGCCCTCTCCAATCTCGGTTCAATGCTGGCCTTGTTGTCGTATCCGGTTCTGTTGGAACCGCTGATCGCGACACATGCTCAAGCTTGGGGTTGGTCTGCGTTCTATCTCGGCTTTGTCGCGCTGTGTTTTTCGCTCGCATGGCGCACGCGCAATGCGGCGTCTCTTGCCATCGATACGATCGACGGACTTGACGTTGCACCTTCCACCGCCGACCGCGTGTTGTGGCTCTTGTTGCCCGCCGCAACCTCCGCACTTCTGCTGGCCACCACAGACCATATCCTGCGCAACATCGCGGCGATTCCGTTGTTCTGGATCGTGCCGCTCGCGCTGTATCTCCTGAGCTTCATCATCGCGTTCGAATCCCCGCGCTGGTATGTCCGCCCTCTCTGGGCAGTTGTGTTCGCCCTTTTCGCCGTGCCGATGGTCTACGGCCTCTCGGGCCTGTTCCTCGTCGAGCATTTCCTCGCGATGGCTGCGTTCTACTCGGGCGGTTTGTTCGTCTGCTGCATGGTGTGCCACGGCGAATTGGCGGTGTTGAAGCCGAGCACGCGGCACCTCACGGCCTTTTATCTTTCGATCTCGGCGGGCGGTGCGCTTGGCGGCTTGGCCGTGGCTGCCGTGGCGCCTGCGATTTTTAACGCCGATATCGATTTGCTGCTGGTTCTGCCCGCCACCGTGGCGCTCGGCATCATTGCGATGTGGCGGCATTGGCCAAAGAAAACCGACGCGTTGTGGCGCTGGATCGCGCTCGCCTTCGCTTTTGCCATTCTGGTGATCGACGCGCGGGCGGTGACCCGCGACCGATTGCAGGACCTCAGCACCGCGCGGCTGCTGACGCGCAATTTTTACGGCGCGTTGCAAGTGATGGATTGGGGCGCAATCCGCGTGCTGCAAAACGGCAATGTGATCCATGGCCGCGAATTCCGCGCAGCCTCTCGCGCGCACGAGGCGGTGAGCTATTACGCGCCGGAATCGGGATTGGGCCGCGCCATCGCTCTGTTGGATGCGCGCGGGGCGGTGAAGGCCGGCGCCATCGGCCTGGGTGCGGGCACCGTTGCCGCCTACGCGCGCGAAGGCGACAATTACCGCTTCTACGAACTCAATCCGGCGGTGGAGCGGATCGCAACCCAGCAATTCCAATATCTGCCGCTGTGCGGCAAAGCCTGCGACGTGACGCTGGGCGATGCACGGCTATCGCTGGAGAACGAAGCCTCGCAGCATTTCGATCTGCTGGTGCTGGATGCCTTCACCGGCGATTCCATTCCCGTGCATCTGCTGACGCGCGAAGCCTTCACGCTCTACTGGCAACATTTGAAGCCCGACGGCATCCTGGCCGTGCATGTCTCCAACAAATATATCGACCTCGCACCGGTCGTGGCGGCGGCCGCGCGCGATTCCGGCCATGACGCGCGGCTCTTCGCGAATGTCCTCGATGCCACCCGTGCCGTCGATGCCTCGACCTGGGTGCTGGTGGCGGCTTCAAGCACCTTCGAACACAACGATCTCGCGAACGGCGCACCGATCACAGTGCCGCCGGGCGTGAACCTGTGGACCGACGATTACAGCAATCTTTGGCGTTCGCTGCGCCGCTGACTCATTCCGCCGGCATGTGCACAACCTTCGGCGCTTTGCGGCGCGGCATCCGCGCCTTCCTCGCGCTGCTTATGCAGGGCGAAGTCCATCATCATAATGGCGTGAAGCGATAACGATTGCGCGCGCAGCAGTGAAATCTTCTTCATGACACATGCGCCCAAGTTCCCGACATGGGGAATCTTAACGCGGATTCATTTTTCCATCATGGCGTATGCGCAACTTGGAACAACCATCATTCCAAACAATCACACGAGCGGCGTGATGGTGTTCTCAACGCCGAGCAACGCGCGGCCGTAAATCTCTTGTGCGATTTCCGGCGACAGAATCGCATGGCGGCTCGCGGTGGAAAGATCGCGCCAGATGCGTTGCAGCGGATTGGATTGTGCGAAAGACGACGCGCCCTGCACGTTCAAGAGAATGTCCACGGCCTTGCGGCAGCACTGCACGGCGAAGCCGACATCCATGCGAACCTGCGCGCGCGTGAGATAGTCGAAATCGATGTTCTTCAATCCCGCTGCATCCAGACGATCCGCCCAACTGCGTACCGTGAGAAATGCCGCGTTGGTGAGCGTTGCGGCTTCCGCCACGGCCAGCTGCGTGGTCGGTGCGAGCCGTGCGTCGGTATACGACGTGTAGGAAATCTTCTTGCCGGCCCCCAAGCGTTCCAGCGTCACGTCGAGCGCGGCTTGCGCCAGCCCCAACACGGGCGGCACCGCCATCAGGATGACGGACGGGATGAACGGCACGTGAAACACGCTGTTGGAAACGTGGGGAGGATAATAGCCGTCGAACACCGGGCCCCATTTCATGATGCGGCGGGTCGGCACAAACACTTTGTCCGCGATCAGCGTGTCGCTGCCCGTGCCGCGCATGCCGGCGACATGCCAGGTGTCTTTGATCGTGAGTTCGTTGATGGGGATGAGAACGAGGCCTTCGCCTTTCGGCCCCGGCTCGCCGCCCGGCAACGGCACCGCGAGCGCGGCCCATGTGGCGTGATGCACGCCGGAGCCGAAGCCCCACTGCCCGCTCACCGTTAGGCCGCCTTCGGCTGCTTCAGAGCGCGCGTTCGCGGCATCGAAGATTCCGCCGCTGCGCGCAGCGGGCCCTGTGGCGTAGATCTCATGCTGCACAGCTTCTGGAAACTGGGCCACCAGCCAATCGGTGGCGTCGTCAATAAACACCAGCCAGCCTGACGCGCCACAGCCGCGCGCGATCTCGGCCGTCACATCCACATAGGTGCGGACGGCACTGCCGTAGCCGCCGCAAGCTGGCGGCACCAACATGCGGAAGATGCCCGCCTCTTCCATCGCGTTGAGGTTCTCAGGCGGAATGCGGCGCTCGGCTTCGGCACGCCCGGCGTTGGTGCGGAGCAATGGGCGCAGCGCGACGGCGCGCGCCAGCAATTCCTCATGCGTGGGTGTTTCTTTCGCCATCGCCGCCCTCCCGTGTTTGTGCCACCGTACAATATCCCCCCTCCCCGGCCTACGGCCGGACCTCCCCCGTAAACGGGGGAGGAAAGACTGGGGCGGTGTTATGGTCGGCGGAATCGGGGAGAACAGATATGCGTCACTCGACATTTGTTTTCGTGTTTATCGCCGCACTTTGCCTGTTGACGCCAATGGTGCGTGCGGCTTCCGCGCCTGACACCGACGTGCAGCGCATCACCGATCTGATCGCGGCCAACCACATCCTGGCCGATCAGGGTGTGCTCGACGGCTTCGGCCATGTCAGTGTGCGCTCGGTGAAGAACCCCAAGCACTTCTTCATGTCGCGTTCGTTGGCACCTGCTCTGGTAACGCCTGCCGACATCATGGAATTCGACGAGAACAGCGCACCGCTCGATCTGAAGGGGCGCGAGATTGCCAGCGAGCGTTTCATTCATGGCGAAATCTATCGCGTTCGCCCCGACGTGCAGACCGTGGTGCACAGCCACTCGCCCGCCGTGCTCCCTTTCACCATCACCGACACGCCGTTCAAGCCCGTGATCCACACGGCGTATTTCCTAGGCTACGACCCGGTGCCGGTGTTCGACATCCGCAACGTGGAAGGCGCTGACAACAAGATGCTGGTGAACACTGCGCCCACGGCGGCCGCGCTGGCGAAGGTGTTGGGCAACCATTCGGTGGCCCTCATGCGCGGCCACGGCATGGTGGTGACCGCCGACACGGTTCCGTGGGTGACGTTCCGGTCGATCTACACCCAGCAGAACGCGCAGATTCTGTTGGAGGCGTTGAAGCTGGGCAAAGTGAACTACCTCAACCAATATGAAGTGAACCGCGCCGACCGCGTGGAGCGCCATTGGGATGCATGGAAGCTCGAAGCCGCCGCGCGTGGGTTGAAGTGAGAAACGGCGAAGCATGTACGACTTCACCAAAACTGTTGTGGCGGAATTGGCCTCTAAAGGCTTAGAGGCTGAACTCCTGCGTGAAGATTATTCATCGGCTCACTTCGGAAACAGTTCAGCAGTTTTTCGTTTCGGCTCGATGTTTCTGAAGTTTTCGAGGGACCGCTCCGTCGAGATGCTTGAAATCACCCCCGTGTCAGCGCCACACCGCGACTATTGGTTCGGCGATGTAGAAGTCGCGATGGGCTGGATGTCAGCAGAAAGTGTGGCTTCGATGGGAAATATGGAG
>CAIYRG010000201.1 GCA_903928515.1 uncultured Alphaproteobacteria bacterium
CCCCCACCACGACATCTATTCGATCGAAGATCTCGCGCAGCTCATTCACGATCTGAAGAACGTGAACCCCGATGCCCGCGTCAGTGTGAAACTCGTCAGCGAAGTCGGCGTCGGCACCATCGCCGCCGGCGTCGCCAAGGCACGCGCCGATCATGTGACGATCTCGGGCTTCGAGGGCGGCACGGGTGCCAGCCCACTAACCTCCCTCACCCATGCCGGCTCACCGTGGGAAATCGGCCTTGCCGAGACCCAACAGACGTTGGTGCTGAACGCCTTGCGCGGCCGCATCGCGGTCCAGGTCGACGGTGGCCTGCGCACCGGCCGCGACGTCATCGTCGGCGCACTCTTGGGTGCCGATGAGTTCGGATTCGCCACCGCGCCGTTGATCGCCGCCGGTTGCATCATGATGAGGAAGTGTCACCTCAATACCTGCCCGGTCGGCGTTGCGACCCAGGACCCGGTGCTGCGCAAGCGCTTCACCGGCCAGCCCGAGCACGTCATCAACTATTTCTTCTTCGTCGCCGAGGAAGTACGCGAGTGGATGGCCAAGCTCGGCTTCAGCACCGTCAGCGAGATGATCGGCCGCGTCGACAAGCTCGACATGAGCAAAGCGATCCGCCATTGGAAGGCCAAGGGCGTCGATCTGTCGCGCATCCTCTATCAGTCCCCCGCTGTTCCCGGCGTGAAGATCAGTAACGGCGAAAAGCAGAATCACGGCCTGGAGAAGGCGCTCGACCACGAGTTGATCGCCGCCGCCCAGCCTGCTCTTGAAGGCGGCAAGCCGGTCCAGATCGAAAAGACCGTGCGTAACGTCAACCGCACCGTCGGCGCCATGTTGTCGGGCGAGATCGCGCGCCGCTATGGTCATGTCGGCCTGCCCGAGGACACCATAGCCATCAAGCTGCGTGGCACCGCGGGACAGAGCTTCGGCGCGTTCCTGGCGCGCGGCGTCAGCCTGGAACTCACCGGTGACGGCAACGACTACGTCGGCAAGGGCTTGTCGGGCGGACGCATCGTTGTGCGCCAGCCGGCCGAGGCCAAGCGTGAGCCGACCGAGAACATCATTGCCGGCAACACCGTGCTTTACGGCGCCATCTCCGGCGAAGCCTACTTCCAGGGCGTGGCCGGCGAACGCTTTGCCGTGCGCAATTCAGGTGCCATCACCGTCGTCGAAGGCACCGGCGATCACGGCTGCGAATACATGACCGGCGGCGTGGTGGTCGTACTCGGCGAGACCGGACGCAACTTCGCGGCCGGCATGTCGGGCGGCATCGCCTACGTGTACGACCCCAATGGCAAGTTCAAGGACCTCTGCAACAAGGCGATGGTTGAGTTGGAGCCGATCGCGGCGACTGAAGCCGCCGAGAACGATCCCGGCCGCCCAAGCCAGCGCTCGGTCAGCGTCGAGAACAGCGGCATGGGCGACATGCTGCGATTCGATGCCGAACGGTTGAAAATTTTGGTCGAACGCCACCTCCTTTACACCGGCAGCAAGCGCGCCCGCGAACTTCTCGAGAATTGGGATGTTGCACGCACGCGCTTCGTCAAAGTCATGCCGAAGGATTACAGCAAGGCCCTTCTCGACCAGAAGGGCGCCCCGGCGGCGGTCAAGATTGTTGCCGCTGAATAACGATCAACGACGTTTTTGGAGTTACTGCCATGGGTAAGCCCACTGGCTTTCTAGAGATTGCGCGCCACGACCGGGGTTACGAAAAGCCCGACGTGCGCACGACCACCTGGCACG
>CAIYRG010000202.1 GCA_903928515.1 uncultured Alphaproteobacteria bacterium
CGGATTTGCGAGCGCCAACGCCGCAACGTGGAAGGTCGACTACGGCAAGAGCAAGCTCGGCTACACCATTCTGTGGGACGGCGAAGATTCGGTAGCCCTGTTCCAGAAGTGGCAGGCGCAGATCGATTTCGATCCCGCCAATCCGGCAGCCGCGAAAATCACCGTGACGATCAGCACCGCCAGCGGCGTATCGGATTTCCCCGATTACGATCCCGACCGCGCCGGTGTGCAGGGCTTCAACGCCAAACAATTCCCGACCGCGACATTCACCAGCAAAGCGGTGAAATCCACAGGGCCGAACAAATTCGAAGCGACCGGCGATCTGACCATCAAAGGCGTGATGAAGCCTGTAACCGTGCCCTTCACGCTGACGCTCAACGGCAACAGCGCGCATGTGGTGAGTTCGGCGTCCGTGAACCGTGGTGACTATAAGGTCGGAACCGGCAGCTCGCTGGGCATCAATTTCGATTCCGATGAGCCGGTGAAGCGCATCGCCACCGTGAACATCGACATCGTTGCGACCAAAGCCCCCTAACGGCTTGGAAGTAGTGTTAATTGCAAAACCGGCGTCGAGAGGCGCCGGTTTTTGCGTATTGGCGTTTGGCCTTGGCCCTCGCGTTTGCGTATAGGTGTGCCTATGCGCGTAGCCCCGCCCATCACACCTGTCATCGCCGCCGGCCCGCACGCCATTCTGGAAGCGGGCGAGATTTTGCGCGAAGGCGGGCTTGTCGCCTTCCCGACCGAGACCGTCTACGGCCTCGGCGCGAACGCGCTCGACGATTTCGCGGTGAGCGCCATATTCGCCGCCAAGCACCGGCCGCGCTTCAACCCGCTGATCGTGCATGTGCGTGACCAAGAAGAGGCTGCCGAGCTGGTGCGCTTCACGCCGCTGGCCGAGAGATTGGCGGACGAGTTCTGGCCGGGCGCGCTCACCCTGGTACTGCCGCGCCGCGAGCCCTCGGCCCTGGCGCTGCTGGTGAGCGCTGGCCTCGACACGGTGGCCGTGCGCTCGCCCTCGCACACGATAGCGCGCGGCGTGATCGAAGCCGCGGGCGTGCCGATTGCCGCGCCCTCTGCCAACCGTTCGGGCCGCGTGAGCGCCACCACCGCCTCGGCGGTGTTCGAAGATCTCTCCGGCAGAGTCGGTTTGATTCTGGACGCCGGCCCCAGCGGCCTGGGATTGGAATCCACCGTGATCGGGTTTGCGGGCGAGGCCTGCGTTCTGCTGCGCCCCGGTGCGGTGCCACGCGAGGCGATTGAGCCGTTCACCGGCCCACTGCTGCGCCCTACCGGTGGCATTCACGCGCCGGGCATGATGGCGAGCCACTATGCGCCGCAAGCGGGCATCCGTTTGGACGCGCGCGATGTGGGCCCCGACGAAGCCTTGCTGGCGTTCGGCCCCGATTATCCGCGTGGTGCGAAGTTCACCCTGAACCTGAGTGAAAAAGGTGATCTCCTTGAAGCCTCTGCACATTTGTTCGCCATGCTGCGTCAGTTGGATGCCGTGAAGCCGAGTGCGATCGCGGTACAGCCCATCCCGCGCCGGGGCTTGGGCGAGGCCATCAACGACCGTCTTGCACGCGCCGCCGCCCCGCGCGAGGAATAGCGCCATGCTCGACCCGCACATCCTCGCCCGCCTGAAAGATGCCGCCGGACCCCAAGGATGGACCGAAGACCCTGCCGACATCGCGCCGCATCTGGTGGAAGATCGCGGCCGCTGGAAAGGTCAGTCCGCGCTTCTGTTGAAGCCGAAGACTACCGCGGAAGTCGTCGCCATCCTGAAAGCCTGCCATGAGACCGGCACGCCGGTTGTGCCGCAGGGCGGTAACACAGGCCTGGTCGGCGGGCAGATCGCCATGAACGGCGAGGTCATCCTCTCTCTGCGCCGCCTGAACCAGGTGCGTTCGGTTTCACCCGCCGACAATACGATGATCGTGGAAGCGGGCGTGACACTGGCCCAGGCGCAACAACTGGCTGACGATGCCAATCGTCTGTTCCCGTTGAGCCTTGGCTCTCAGGGCTCTTGCACCATCGGCGGCAATCTTTCGACCAACGCAGGCGGCGTCGGCGTTCTGCGCTACGGCATGATGCGCGAGCTGGTGCTGGGCTTGGAAGTGGTGCTGGCAGATGGCCGCGTGCTCGACACGATGCGCGGACTTCGCAAGGACAACACAGGCTACGATCTCAAGCAGATGTTCATCGGCGCGGAAGGCACGCTCGGCGTGATCACCGCCGCTATGCTCAAGCTGTTCCCGAAGCCCGCCGGCCATGCCACGGTTTTCGTTGGCCTAACCGACAAAGCGGTGGCGGTTGATCTGCTCAATCGGATTCAGCAAGACACCGGCAATCTGGTGACGGCGTTCGAGATCATTCCACGTATCGCGATGGATTTCGTGACCAAGCACATTGCGGGCGTACGCAATCCTCTGCCCGATCATCAGGGCTGGTCGGTGTTGCTGGAGGTGTCGCACCCGGCGGCGTTCGATGCGACCGCCGCACTGGAAGAAGCGCTGGCGCGCGCCATCACCGACGGGCTGGTGGCCGATGCCGTCTTTGCCAAATCCGAGCAGGACCGCATCGCCTTCTGGAAAATCCGCGAGACCATCCCGGAAGCCCAGAAGCCGGAAGGCGCATCGCTCAAGAACGACGTGTCTGTGCCGCTGACCAAGATCACCGAATTTCTGGATTCCGCCGACAAGGCCGTGCGCGCGGCCCTGCCCGGCGTCCGCCCCGTGGCCTTCGGCCATATCGGCGACGGCAACATCCACTTCAACATCAGCGCGGCCTCGCCTGCCGAGAGCGCCAAACTGTTGGCGGCGCGCGACATGATCGAGCACATCGTGCTGGACGAAGTTTACAAGCGTGGCGGGTCTATCTCGGCCGAGCACGGGCTTGGCCAAGCCAAGAACGAAACCATCGCGCATTACAAAGGCGCGGTGGAACTCGACGTCATGCGCACGCTGAAACGCGCCATGGACCCGAAGAACATCCTCAATCCCGGAAAGACACTGCCAAACGCCGGGCATTGATTTCGCTTTTGGCAACGACGCAAAACAAAAGGGCGGGACTTGTGGTCCCGCCCTTTTTCGTTTCGGTCGAAAGTGTCGTTAGGCCGCCTTCTTTTCCGGCGCGTGCGGCGTAACCGGCTTGAGCACCGGCTGCGCCGCGCCTTGCAGCGCGAAGGCCGAGAGCGTGGCGGTGACAATCGTTGCGGCATAGGGCAACGCCTGCACCATCAGCATCACCATCCACAGGATCGCCGCCGGGTCATACGCGCCGCGCGCCGTGGCCGTGGCGATCAGAGCCACCACGCACAGGCTGAACAGCGTAATTTCCTGCCAGGCGACCTGCACCACTTGGTTGAGCGACGAACGCCCTTCCAATTTCGGCGTGCGCAGGAACGGCATCTTCGAGGTGAGGATGCCCATGATCACCGCTTTACCGACGGTGTGGGTGAGCGCAAGGCCTGCGACGGAGGCTTGTATTGCGCCCTTCATGCCCGAACCGACTTTCGGCGGATACAGGATGACCGTCTTCAACGTCTTTACGAGGAACAGCACGAGGGCCGTCGCCGACAACGCTTCCATCGGCACGTCGAAATATTTCGGCCAGATCGTCATCAACGCGGTCCAGAACAGCGCGAAGAAGGTGACGATCACGGCCAAGCCGTCGGAGATCCACGGCAGCCAGCCCGCGAGGAACTGGTAGCGCTGCGCGCGGGTGAGCTTGGTGGTGCCCAGCACGATAGGCGCGAAATGATGCTTCATGATCTGCATCGCGCCGTAGACCCAACGGTGACGCTGCACCATGAAGGCGGCAATCGTATCCGGCATCACGCCACGGCCGAGGCTTTGCGGCGTGTAGGCAGCCGAGTACCCGCGCTCGAACAATTTCAGTCCGAGTTCGGTGTCTTCGGTGATGCACCAGGTGCTCCAGCCGCCGACGTCCTGCAGCGCATTCTTGCGCACGATGGTCATCGTGCCGTGCTGGATGATCGCGTCCGCTTCGTTGCGCTCGACCATGCCGATGCGGAAGAAGCCACGATATTCCTGATAGCACATCTGCTTGAACAGGCTTTCGCGACGGTCGCGATAATCCTGCGGCGCCTGCACCAACGCGATGTCCGGCTTGCTGAACAACGGCATCACCTTGGTCAGCCAGCGCGACGACACCTGATAGTCGGAGTCGATCACCGCCACGTATTCCGCTTCCGGATCGGTGAGTGCGAGGGCTTCGTTCAACGCGCCCGCCTTGAAACCTATCACGCCGTCCAAATGGAAGAAGCGGAATTTCGGCCCGAGCTTCTGGCAATGCTCCTGAACCGGCGCCCACGTGGCCGGATCGGGCGTGTTGTTGTCCAACACGATGACTTCGTAATTGTCATAGGCCAGATGCGACAGCGCGTTGAGCGTTTCGATCACCATCTCCGCCGGCTCGTTGTAGCACGGCAGATGAATGGAGACGCGCGCCTGATGCGTGGGCACAAGCGTCGGCACGAAGCGCTTCGTCTCGCGCCACAAGCTCAATGCCATCTCGACGCCTTCCGTGAGGATCACCGTCCCCGCGAGCAATATCAGCGGCACGAGTGCGATGTAGAAGACGACGCCGCCGAAATCGAGATATTCGAACGAGCCCGCATCAACCAGCATCAGAACACCGGTTGTCACCAGTGCCACGAGACTGCCCATCACGAGATAGCCGACGACACGCACGCGCGGCATCTTGCCGAGCACGCCCATGCCGATCAGCATAATCATGATCGAACCCGCCAGGGCGTAAGAGCGCCATTCCGGGAACGAGCGCAGCACGCCGGTGAAGGCGAATTTCGGCGCGCCACTCGCGTCCATCAGTCCCCAATACGCGCCGACGGCGCCTTCGGTGACTTCTTTCCACGGTTGGTCATAGGCTTCGATGATGTAGTAATCGTAGCCCTTCTTCGCCGCGAGCGTGATGAAGCTGCGGATGAAATAGGCTTCCGAAGAAACCGAAGCGTCCGCCGCACGGCGCGTGCGGCCTTCCGACGGCCAGCCGACTTCGCCGATCACGATCGGTTTGCCGGGAAACTGCTTGTGCACTTGGTCATAACGCTGGGTGACGAAATCCAAAGCCTGATCGACCTGGATGCCTTCCCAATAGGGCAGCAGATGCACGGAGATGATGTCGACGTGCTTGGCGAGTTCGGGATGTTCGAGCCAGACATGCCACGGCTCGGCGGTCGTCACCTTGATGCGCGTCGGTAACGCGCGACGCACTTGCGCCAAATATTTGCCGAGCTGATCGGCGGTCACATCACCGCGCAGCACGGCTTCGTTGCCGACGATCACGCGATCAACCGAGCGGCGATTGTCCAGCGCGGTTCGGATGGCAAGTCCGATTTCCTTCGCGTTGTTCGCGTCGTCGTTGTTGATCCAGACGCCGAGCGACACGTTGATGCCGTATCGGTGCGCGATGGCCGGAACGCGATCCATGCCGTACTGCATCGTGTAGGTGCGGATGCGGCTGGTGAATTTCGACAATTGCTTCATGTCCGAGTCGATAAGCTCGGGCGCGACATTGTCGTGCTGTTCTTGGGTGTAGAGGTGGCTTGGGCTGTAAGACATGCCGCGCAGCTGCCCATCCCAGTCGGGCGCACGCACGGCATAATCGCGGCTGGCCCAGAAGAGAACGCTCGCGCTCACCACTAGAAACAACGCAATCAGAATTCGCATTTTGGGTCCGTTATCCGTATTCCGGGCTTCCGCTTGCTCTCGCCTCTCCCCAGCAGGGAGGTTCGAACCGGCGTTTTGCGGCACCGTCACCTTTTCGTGCGGGCCGTCATCGGATCTTTGGTTGCGCATCCAGCTTGAGAAGCCGCCCAGCCGGAGCGTTTTGTCCCTTTAATAGGCACCCTGAACAAGAAGAGCGCTGACTCGCGCCCGACACATCCTAAAAGACCACGAGGTTGTGGCAAATTGTGGGCGTTTGTCGCAACCCTGGGAAATGTTTGGTCCGGGCCGAAATAAAC
>CAIYRG010000203.1 GCA_903928515.1 uncultured Alphaproteobacteria bacterium
AAGAACGCCGTGGCGCTGGGGCTACAAACGAACCCGCGTATCAAAACCACGCTTTCGCCGGGCTCGCGCGCCGTGGCGGAATATCTGCGCGCAGCCGATCTTCTTGAGCCTCTCGCAAAACTCGGCTTTGCGGTGGTCGGGTTCGGCTGTGCCACTTGCGTCGGCAATACGGGCGATCTCGACAAAGCGCTGATCGCCGATATCAAAGCCAACGATATTTCAGTGGCAGCGGTATTATCCGGCAACCGCAATTTCGAAGGCCGCATTCACGCCAATGTAAAGCTCAACTACCTCGCCTCGCCGCCGGTGGTTATTGCCTACGCATTGGCCGGTACGATGCGCTGCAATCTGGAAAGCGAACCTCTGGGCCAAGGCAATGACGGCGCGCCCATATTTTTGCGCGACATCTGGCCTGGCGAAAGTGACGTAGAAGCGACGCTGGAAAACTTCGTCACGCCATCGGCATTCCGCGAAACCGGCGCGGATATTTTCGCAGGCGGGCCGCGCTGGAATGCGCTCCCCGGCGAAGCCTCAGCGTGCTTCCCGTGGGAAGACAACAACTCCTATATCGGCCCCTCGCCTTTCGTCGAAGCCATGGCCGGCACAGGCTCGATTGTGAACGCCTCACCTCTGCTGGTGCTGGGCGACAACGTCACCACCGATCACATCTCGCCCGTGGGCACGATTCCGAAGGAAGGCCCGGCGGCGGATTATCTTCGCGCGTGCGGCGTGCCGGATGCCGAGTTCAACGCCTTCGGCGCGCGGCGCGGCAACGCCGAGGTGATGGCGCGCGGCACATTTGCCAATGTGCGCTTAAAGAACGAGCTGGCTTCGCGCGAAGGCGGCTGGACGAGGATCGGCAACAGCGAAGTTGCGATCTATGATGCGGCAGTGAAATATCGCGCTGAAGGCACGCCGGTGGTCGTTGTGGCAGGCAAAAATTACGGCGCGGGTTCGGCGCGCGATTGGGCCGCCAAAGGCACGTTGATGCTGGGCATCCGTGCGGTGCTGGCCGAAAGCTTCGAGCGCATTCACCGCGCCAATCTGGTGTTGATGGGCGTTCTGCCGCTGCAATTTGAAAATGGCGAAACACGTGCGGCACTTGATTTGGATGAAAACTCCCGCATCACCATCGCCTTGCCGGAAGATGGCTTGCAGCCGCGCCAAAGCGTGGACGTTATCGTAGATCATCCCACCAAAGGCCGCCATTCCGTGAAGGCCCGCGCTCGCCTCGACACCGCCTTGGACGCGCAATATTTCGCGCAAGGCGGCGTGTTGCCCGCTATCCTGAAGAAACTCGTCTAACGAACAGAGCATCCCATGAGCGAGCCCGTGAAGCCTGTCGGCATCGATGACGTGAAGGATTGGTGGCAATCCTCCATCGTGGACATCGCGCCCAATTCCATCCGCTTCCGTGGTTATGACGTGCAGGAACTGATTGGGAATGTCAGCTTTCCCGCCATGATCTGGCTGATGATGCGCGGCGAACTTCCCACACCGGCGCAGGCTGATCTGTTCGGCGCGTTGCTGGTCTCCGCCGTCGATCATGGCCCACAAGCGCCGTCGATTGCGGTGGCGCGCATGACGGCCTCGTGTGGTGTCGGCATCAACAACGCCATCGCCTCCGGTGTGAACGCGCTGGGCGATGTGCATGGCGGTGCCGGCCAGCAATGTATGCAGTTCTTCGCCGAGATCGAGCGCAATTGGTCCGATGGTTCTTCGCTTGAAGAGGCCGTGATCGATGAGCTTGAGAACTGGAAGCGCGAGCACGGCAAATTCATTCCGGGCTTCGGCCATCGCTTCCATCGCACCGATCCGCGCGTGACGCGTCTTTCCGAGCTTCTGGATGAGGCCGTAAAAACCAAGATGATCGAAGGCCGTTTCCTCAGCATCGGCCGCGAAGTCGGCAAGGCCGTGGGGAAAACTGCACCTATCGGCATGAATGTCGATGGCATTACCGCCGTGCTGCTGCTGGAGCTTGGCTTCCCCGCCGAACTTGGGCGCGGCGTGTTCGTGCTGTCGCGCAGCGTCGGCATTTGCGCCCACTCTCTGGAGCAGATGCAGCAGAAGCATCGCATCAAAGGTCCGACGCCTCCCGAGATTGGCTTCAAATACACCGGCCCCGCGCCGCGTTCCGTGCCGGACGATTTCAAATCATGAAGTCGCTGCCGCTCGCTGACATTCGCGTTCTGGAATTCGGTCACACCATTCTGGGGCCGTCTTGCTCCATGGTGCTGGCGGATTTGGGTGCGGAGGTCATCAAGATCGAGCCGCCGGGCGGCGAGCGCACGCGCCGCCTAAAGGGTTTCGGTGCGGGCTATTTCGGCTATTTCAACCGCAACAAAAAAAGCGTGATCCTCGATTTGAAAACGCCTGAGGGTGTTGCCGAAGCCAAGCGCATGATCGCATCCGCCGATGTGGTGGTGGAGAACATGGCGCCCGCGACGATGGATCGGCTGGGCTTGGGCGAGAAAGACGCCCGCGCCCTCAAGCCCGATCTCATCTATTGCTCGCTGAAAGGCTTTCTTTCCGGCCCTTACGAACATCGCGTGGCGCTGGATGAAGTGGTGCAGATGATGTCGGGCCTGGCCTATATGACCGGCCCGCCCGGTATGCCGCTGCGCGCAGGCACATCCATCACGGATATCTTAGGTGGCGTGTTCGGCGCGCTCGGCATCATGGCGGCGTTGCGCCAACGCGACCAAGGCAAGGGTGGCGCGTTCGTGGAAAGCGCGCTTTTTGAGACGGCCGCGTTTCTGATGGGCCAGCACATGACGTATTCGGCCGTGGTGGGCGAGAAGATTCCGCCGATGCCTGCGCGCGTTTCCGCCTGGGCGGTTTACGATCTGTTCGACACCAAAGACAACGAGCGCATCTTCATCGGCATCACATCCGACAATCACTGGCAATATTTCTGCAACGAATTCGGACGGCCCGATCTTTATGCCGACGAGAGCTTGCGCAGCAACGAGCAGCGCATTGATGCGCGGCCCCGTCTGATGCCGGAATTGCAGGCGCTGTTCAAAACCATGGACCGCGTCGAGATCGCCGCGCGCTGCGAGCGCGCCAAGCTGCCCTTCGCGCCCATCGCGGTGCCCGAGGATTTGTTCGAAGATCCGCATCTGAATGCCAATGGCAGCCTTGCGGAAACCGAGTTGAAGCCGGGCGTCGTCACGAAATTGCCGAAGCTGCCCATCCGCATCGATGGCGAGGCCTTCGATTTGCGCCTGCCACCACCGAAGCCGGGCGAGCACTGAGCCTCCCGAGTGAGGCGCGCTCTCAAATCCTGGCTGTCACGGCCCGCAAAAGCGGGCCGCCCAAATGGGCGTGAAGCTCGTCCTCCTACAATTGCATGATCTCGGTTGGATGGCCCGCTTTTGCGGGCCATGACAGCGTGGGTGTGTCATGCACCGGGGATGGCGAGTGAATTAATCGGTACCCATCCGGGATGACAAAAACCAGATGCGCCCTTAGTGTTTTGAAAACACAGGGGGACACGATGGCCGCGAAGACAGCCACCAGGAAAGCAACCAAAAAGCCTGCGAAAATCATCGCCAAGGCGAGCAAGAAACCGGCCGCCAAAAGCCGCGCCTCTTCCAAACAATACGGCGACATTCTGTATGTGGTGAAAGATCAAGTCGCCTGGATCACCATCAACCGCCCGCGCGTGCTCAACGCCTTTCGCGAGCAGACGCTCGACGAGATGATCGAGGCGGTGTGGTCCACCCGCGAGGACCCAAGCATCGCCTGCGTGGTGTTCACCGGTGCGGGCGACAAGGCGTTTTCTGCCGGTGGCGATTTCTACGCCATGATGCGGTTGAACTGGATCAACGGCGCCATGTGGAACGACCGCATGCAGGGCCTCGCCATGGCCATTCGCGGCGTCACCGTGCCGGTGATTGCGATGGTCAACGGCTGGTGCATGGGCGGCGGACATGAGCTGGCGCTGTGGTGCGATCTGGTGATCGCATCGGAAAACGCCATTCTCGGACAGACCGGCGCGAAGGTCGCAGCCTGCCCCACCGTGGGCGCCACGCAATATCTGTCGCGCATCATCGGCGAACGCCGGGCGCGTGAGATGATCTTCCTCGCCAAGCGTTACCCCGCGAAAGAAGCAGCAGAAGTCGGCCTCATCAACAAATGCGTGCCGCAGAAGGATTTGCTGAAAGAGACGTTGGCCTGGTGCGAGATCATCAAAGGTCACTCCCCGCAAACTTTGCGCATGACGAAGAAGAGCCTGAATTTTGAGAGCGATGAACTGTATGCCTCGTGGCAGCACGGCATGGAATTGCTAGCCCATGTCTGGGGCTCGGACGAAAGCCTGGAGGGCATGAACGCCTTCCTGGAGGGACGCAAACCGGACTTCCAGAAATTCCGCATGCGCAACAAGAAGGAGTTGGATTCCTATCTCGACGGCACACGCAAGAATCTCAACGCGCCGCCTTCGATGCGAAAAACCCGGAAGAAAGCATGACCGACAGTATTGCCGAAAGCATGGCGGAGAATGTGGCGCCATCGGGCGCGCTGGCCGGTGTGCGCGTGTTGGATCTCACGCGAATCTTGGCCGGGCCGTTCTGCACCATGATGCTGGGTGACATGGGCGCGGACGTGATCAAAGTGGAACCGCTGAACGGCGATGACACGCGGACATGGGGCCCACCGTTCGCGGAAGGCGAAGCGGCCTATTATCTCGGCGTGAACCGCAACAAGCGTTCGTTGACGCTGAATATGGCAGGGAACGCCGGGCAGACGATCCTCGCCGGGCTGATTGAAAAGGCCGATGTGCTGATCGACAATTTCCGCCTCGGCACGTTGGAGAAATGGGGCTTCACCGATGCGTGGTTCGAGGCGCGCGCCGGGCGGCTGGTGCGCTGCTCCATCACCGGCTACGGCTCGACAGGGCCGAAGGCGAACCTGCCGGGATATGATTTTATCTTGCAGGCGGAATCGGGCCTGATGAGCATCACCGGCGGTGTCGAAGCCGGGCCCACGAAATATGGCGTGGCTATCGTGGATGTGTGCACCGGCATGTTGGCTTGCAATGCCATTCTCGCCGCGCTGAACGCGCGCCACACCACGGGGCGCGGGCAGAAGGTGGAAGTCTCGCTCTATGAAAGCTCGCTGGCGATGCTCGCCAATGTCGCGGCCAATGTTCTGGTGGCGGGCGAAGGCGGCGGGCGCTTCGGCAACGGGCACCCCTCCATCGTGCCTTACACCACCTACCACGCGCAGGACGCGATGATCGCGCTGGCTGTGGGCAACGATGCGCAATTCGCCAAATGTGCCGCAGCACTCGGCCACCCCGAATGGGCGGCCGATGCGCGCTTCACGCAGAATAAGGATCGCGTCGCCAACCGCGTGACCGTGGATTCCATGATCGAAGCGGTGCTGAAAACCGCATCGGCCGATTCCTGGCTGGAGAAGTTAAAGGCCGTTGGCGTGCCGTGCGGGCGCATCAATTCGGTGGCGCAAGCGCTGGCCGACCCACAAACGGCAGCCCGCAAGATGGTGGAAACGGT
>CAIYRG010000204.1 GCA_903928515.1 uncultured Alphaproteobacteria bacterium
AGGCCTGGCTATCGGCGGCGGCGTCGAGATGATGAGCCGCATTCCGATGGGCTCATCGGGCGGCGCGTGGGCGTCCGATCCGATTGTGGCGCTGAAATCTTACTTCGTGCCGCAAGGCATCTCGGCGGATCTGATCGCCACGCGCGACGGTTTCACGCGCACCGATGTCGACGGCTTCGCGGTGGAAAGCCAGAAGCGCGCCGCGAACGCCGTGCAGAACGGCTACTTCAAGAAATCCATCGTGCCGGTGACAGACCCGCTCGGCCAGGTGATCCTCGATCACGACGAGCATCTGCGCCCCGACACGACGCTGCAATCGCTGGGCGCGTTGAAGCCGTCCTTCGCGCAATTTGGCGCGATGGGCTTCGATGCGGTGGCGATCCAGCGTTATCCGGAAGTCGAAGCGCTCAATCACGTGCACCACGCGGGCAATTCGTCCGGCATCGTCGATGGCGCGGCGGCCGTCCTTATCGGTAACGAAGAGATCGGCAAAGCGCTGGGCCTCAAGCCGCGCGCGCGCATCAGGGCTTACGCCTCCATCGGCTCCGAACCTTGCATCATGCTCACCGGCCCGGTGGACGTGACCAAGAAGGTTCTGCGCAACGCCAAGATGAGCGTCGCCGACATCGATCTCTTCGAGCTGAACGAAGCCTTCGCCTCGGTCGTGCTGCATTACATGCGCGAGCTGAACGTCTCGCACGACAAGCTCAACGTGAACGGCGGCGCCATCGCACTCGGCCATCCGTTGGGCGCGACGGGCGCGATGATCCTCGGCACGCTGCTCGACGAACTCGAACGGCGTCAGTTGAAAACCGGCTTGGCCACGCTGTGCATCGGCGGCGGCATGGGCACGGCCACCATTATCGAGCGGGTGTGACGATGGCGATCGACCTCACCAATTTCCGTTGGGATCAGGATGCCGACGGCATCGTGACGCTCACTTGGGATATGCCGAACCGTCCGCTGAACGTGCTCTCCAGTGGTGCTGTCGCCGAACTCGGCAAAGCGGTGGATGCCATCGCGGCGGACAAATCCGTCACCGGCGTCGTGCTCACATCCGCCAAACAAGGCGGCTTCTGCGCCGGCGCCGATCTCGACGAGATGGGCGCGTTCGCCGGACGCCGCACGCCCGACACCGTCAAACAAGCCTTCGCGCTGATGAGCGGCGTGCACCAAACATTCCGCAAGCTGGAAACGTGCGGCAAGCCCGTCGCCGCCGCGATCAACGGCACCGCGCTCGGCGGCGGTTTCGAAATCACGCTCGCATGCCATTACCGCGTCTGCGCCGCCGAGCCGCGCGCGCAACTGGGCTTGCCAGAAGCCCAGGTGGGCCTGATGCCCGGTGCCGGCGGCACGCAACGCATCCCGCGCATGATCGGCGCGATGGCAGGGTTGCCGTTGCTGCTGGAAGGCAAGCGCCTCGATCCGCAAACCGCATTGGCGCAAGGCCTCATCCACAAAGTGGTGCCTGCCGACACGCTGGTGGCGGAAGCCAAGGCCTGGATCAAATCGAAGCCGCAGGCGTCCCAACCGTGGGACCGCGACGGCTTCCGCATTCCCGGCGGTGGCCCGTATTCGGCGGGCGGTGCGAATGTGTTCATCGTCGGCAATGCGATGCTGCGCCAGCGCACCTACGACAATTACCCGGCGCAGCGCCACATCATGGCGGCGGTCTATGACGGGCTGATCGTCGATATCGATACGGGGCTCAAGATCGAGGCGCGGCACTTTGTTGAGGTGCTCACCGATCCCGTCAGCCGCAACATGATCCGCACGTTGTTTGTGTCGTTGGGCGAACTCGGCAAGGGCGCGCGCCGTCCGGCTGAAGCCGCGAAAAGCGACGTGAAGAAATTGGGCGTTCTGGGTGCGGGCGTCATGGGCGCGGGCATTGCCTATGTCTCCGCGTTGGCGGGCATCGCCGTTGTGCTGGTGGATACCTCCGACGAGAAAGCCGCGGGCGGCAAGGCGCACATCGCGCAATTGCTCGATCACGAAATTCAGCGTGGCCGCACCACGCCCGCGAAGAAAGACGAAGTGCTGGCACGCGTAACGCCATCCTCGGATTTCAGCACGCTCAAAGATGTCGATCTTGTCGTCGAAGCGGTGTTCGAGGATCGCGGCGTGAAGGCCGAGGCCACCAAGAAGGCCGACGCCGTCATCAGCGACACCGCGATTTTCGGCTCCAACACCTCCACGCTTCCGATCACCGGGTTGGCGCAAGCCAGCTCCCGGCCGAAGAACTTCATCGGCATCCATTTCTTCTCGCCCGTCGAGCGCATGGGCCTGTGCGAAATCATCGTCGGCAAGGAAACCGGGCCGCAGGCGCTTGGCACCGCCATCGATTATGTGCGCAAGATCCGTAAGACGCCGATCGTCGTGAACGATCACCGTGGCTTCTACACGTCGCGCTGCTTCAGCACCTACACGGCCGAAGGCCTGATCATGGTGACGGAGCGCATCGCGCCGCCGCTGGTGGAAAATGCCGGCCGCATGGCCGGCATGCCGATGGGCCCGCTGGAAGTTCTGGATTCGGTTGGTGCGGACACCGCACTCAAGATCGCCAAGGCGACGATCAAGGAAACCGGCAAGGGCGATATTCCCGATGCCGCCGAAGAACTATTGGCTTGGGTGGTGGAAGCCTCTGGCCGTCCGGGCGCGAAGGCCAAGAAGGGCTTTTACGATTACGACGACCGTGGCCGGAAGACACAGCTCTGGCCCGACCTTCTCACGCATGGCGGCACGCAGTGGACTATCGACGTGCCGGTGAAGGAACTCGAGCTTCGGCTGCTGACCATTCAGGCGCTGGAAGCGGCGCGCTGCTTTGAAGACGGCGTCATCACCGATCCGCGCGATGCCGATGTGGGGGCCATTCTGGGTTGGGGCTTCGCGCCCTATACCGGCGGGCCCATCTCCTACATCGATCAGATCGGTGTGGCGGCGTTCGTGGCGCGTTGCGAGGCGATGGCCAAAACCTATGGGCCGCGCTTCACGCCGAACGCCTTGCTCAAAGAGATGGCCGCCAAGAACGAGACATTCTACGGCCGGTTCGGCGCTGCTAAGGCGGCCTGAGGCACGCGCTTGTAAACACATGTTTTGGTGGGCGGAAACGCCCGCAAGCGCTTCGCCCGTAAGCGATTCAAAAGATTAGGATTTCTTTGCGAACAGAGCCGCGATCCAGCGCAGCAGAGTGTGCTGCGCCTTGGCCGCATCGGTGCGTGGGCCGGGATCGACGCCGGGATCGCCATAGCGTCCGGAAACCAAATGCGCCAGCAACATGTCAACCTCCTCAACTCACACAGGAGTTCGAGCGTGTACGGACGAATCATACGCTGATTTGCCGCAGTCGCAAGTGATCCTTATGCGGACGGAGTGTAACGCGCAAAAATTCACAGTCGTGTTAACAAGCGGCGTGAAATTTTTGTGGCGCTCGCATCGCAGATCCGTAACCGGCGATTGCTGTAAAGCGGCGTTGTTCGCAGTCGCGGTATGCCGACGGTTTTAAAGCCCACATTTTCTTCAAAAGAAAAGAGACGCGTTAAGACGCGCCTATCTCCGGCCGCCACTCGCACCGCAGTTTGCTTGCGCGGCGCGCCAGCCGGAGCGGTAGTCCGGATTTTGCTTGTAGTAGGCCTCGTTGCGGCGTGGCGGCACGCCGGGCGTGCTCGCGGTGCTTTCGCAGCCGTCGGAATAGCCGGCCTGATAGGCCACGGGATCGGAAGGAGTGCTGGCACACCCGAGCAGAAGCAGCGACAGGGCAGCGATAGCGGTGTTTTTCATGGCGCAGAGAGACTCCAAGCTCTGACTTGTGGAAATGGACGTTGGGCGGAAATGCCGATTGGCCAAAATGCCAATTGGCCAATATGGCATTTGGCCAAAATCGTGATTGTAACGAATCCCCTTATCGTATCGGTAATGTCCCCACGATAAGGCATAGTCTCTGCCCTGACGAGGATTGGCAATGGCGCGATTTTGGCTGGCCGCGATGTTCGGCGCGGTGCTTCTCACAGGCACCACTTTGCTTATTGGGACTGGCTCGGTGGCCTCCGCGCATGATGGCCCGGCGAAGACGCAGCTTCTTTCGGTACAGCGCTGGCTGCTTTTGCTGAACAATGAATTGGCGCCCGGTACGGTGCGGCGCATCGCAGATTCGCCTTACGACATGGCGGTGGTGGATGACGTTGCCACGCTCTCGTGGAATGCCCGCTACGACATCAGGGGCACTGTGAAGCAGTTGCAGCAGCGCCCCAATGGTAGCCGGCGGCTGGTGCTATCCTACTTGAACGTGGGGCAGGCGGAAGATTATCGCAATTACTTCTCGACCTCCTGGAAGCAGAAGCCCCCCGATTGGATCATCGGTGCGGACCCCGAAGGGTGGACCGGCAATTATCCTGTCGCCTATTGGCGCAAGGAGTGGAAGACGATCCTGGTCGGCCAGCAGGGGCTGGTGCAGCGGATCGCGCGCGACGGCTTCGATGGCGCTTACATGGATTGGGTCGCGGGCTATTGGGATGACGCGGTGCAGGCGCGCGCGCATGCCGATGGCGTCGATCCGCGTGCCGAGATGATCCTGCTGTTGCGCCAGGTGGCCTATGCGGCGCGGCAGGTGAATCCGCAGTTCCTGCTGATCGTGCAGAATGCGCCGGACCTCATCGATTCCCCCGATATCGCCAACGCCGCCGACGGCTTCGTGCAGGAGAGCATCTGGTTCACCGGGGCTGAGGGCGACAACCCATCGGGCGATTGCCCGATGCCGCGCACTGAAGCCGAACTGAAATCGCCCGCCTATCTCGCCAGCCTGCCGGCCGATTGCCGCCGCGCCAAGGCGGAAGGGCGCGCTGGAGCGCTCGATTACGTGCAGGAGGCCCAAGTGGTGCCGCTGCTCTCAAAGGTGCGGGCCGGCGGGCTGGCGGTATTCACCGTCGATTACGCCGTGAAACCCGGCAACGTGGCCGAAGCGGTGCGGCGTAGCCAGGCGCTGGGCTTTCGGCCCTTTGTCGGCGGGCGCGGCTTGAAGGATTATCTGAACCCGCAATTCTAGCGCCGCCCGAAGCTGCCGCGCGACAGGCCAGTTAACGGGGACTTTACGCACCACGCGCCATAGTTGCGTGAGACCGCCGGTAAGGCCCCATGACGACGCTGACGCTTCCCAGCTTAAGGATCATGATTGTCGATCCGCGGCCGAACAGCATCTCGCTGTTGCGGAGCATACTGACTGCGCTCGGTCCCCATCAGATTATCGCCAGCGACAACACCGAAACCGCGCTGCTCAGTCTGCGTGAAGAGCATTTCGACGTGGTGTTCTGCGATGAGGGCGTTACGCCCCTCAATCCTGTGGCCTTCACCAAGGCCGTGCGCAGGGATTCGGGAAGCAAGAACCTCGGCGTGCACATCTTGGTGCTCACCTCGGCGGCGCGCAAACGCCAAGTGGAATTGGCGCGCGATTGCGGCGCGAACCACATTCTGGTGCGGCCAATGAGCCTTGCCACCGTGCGCGGCAAGTTGGAATCCTTGCTCGCCAATCCCCCGTCTTTTGTGAAATCTCCCAGCTTCTTCGGCCCCGATAGGCGCCGCAAAGGGCGTCGTGGCGCCAAGAATGGCCTGTTCGTCGATGAAACCGACAAGCGCGTCAGAACCGGCCGCCGCGAGAGCGACATGGTCAAAGATACGGTCGAAAATCCGGTTGAACCGCCCATCGCAGCGCCGGTGGAAGCCCGCCGTGTGTCCAGCAAGGACGACTTTTTCATCTAAGGCACTGATTTAGGGCCTTTCCCACGATCGTATTTTCAAAAAAATAAGCCCGCGTATCCATTGCCGGGGGGGGGCTTGGGACACGCGGGCAAAGTTCGGCGCGCGCACGGGGGGACTGTGCGGCTGCACCATCGGGTCGACTGTGAAATTCCCAGGGCTCTCGTAAAGCCTCTAATCAGATACGCGCCTCCTCGGCCCCATTCTTCGGAGCAAGTTTCTTGTTCGCGGCATCTTCGCGCGCTTCCGCCAGATCGGCCTTCACACGCTGCAACCCCGCAATCGCCTGCTCGCGGAAATTCTCCACCATGCCTGCGCCGTTTTCCATATTGGTGCCGATGTTGGCAGCGAGGTTGGCATCCGCGCTGGTCGCATGGGCCGGTTGAGATGGCAGTGGCATCACCACGGCCACGGCCGCCAGC
>CAIYRG010000205.1 GCA_903928515.1 uncultured Alphaproteobacteria bacterium
GATATGTCTCTTCAGGCACGTTGCCGCCATGGATGTGCCACAGCGGATTTTCCAGGCGTTGCGCGTCAGTCGTTTCCGGCGAACGATAGGAATCGAGGAAGGCAATGTATTCGTCCACCGCCTTGGGGATCATATCGAAATACAAACGCTTCGCGGTCTTGGGCTTTTGGAACATGAAAAGCGCCAAGCTTTCTTCCGGTCCGTAGGAAAGCCACTCGTCCACCGACAGGCCGTTGCCTTTCGATTTCGAAATCTTTTGGCCCTGCTCATCCAGGAACAGCTCGTAAGTGAACAATTCGGGGGGCTGACCGCCAAGCGCGCGCACGATCTTGGTGGAGAGATCGACCGAAGGGATCAAATCCTTGCCGGACATTTCGTAATCGACGCCGAGCGCGAACCAGCGCATCGCCCAATCGGCCTTCCATTGCAGCTTGCACGCACCGCCCGTGACCTTCTGCTCAACGCGCTGGCCGTTCTCTTCGTAAGTGATAGTGCCCGCGTTCACGTCCCACGCAACCAGCGGCACTTGCAGCACTTCGCCGGTGATCTGCGAGATCGGCAGGAACGGACTGTACGTGGCGCGGCGTTCGGGCCCGAGTGTCGGCAACACCGTGTCGCGGACTTTTTCATAGTTCTTCAGCACGGTGAGAAGGGCTGCATCGAAACGGCCGCTCTTGTAGCAATCGGTGGCGCTCTGGAATTCGTAATCGAAACCGAAACGATCGAGGAACACGCGCAGACGCGCATTGTTGTGCGCGCCGAAACTGTCATGCGTGCCGAACGGATCGGGAATGGCAGTCAGCGATTTGCCCAGATGCGTCTTGAGCATTTCCTGGTTCGGCACGTTGTCCGGCACTTTGCGCAGGCCGTCCATGTCGTCGGAAAAGGCGATCAGGCGAGTGGGCACATCCGACATCTGCATGAACGCCCTGCGCACCCAGGTGGTGCGGGCCACTTCGCCGAACGTGCCGATATGCGGGAGGCCGGAGGGGCCGTAACCGGTCTCGAATAAGACTTCCTTAACCGGCGACCCAGCTTTGGCGCGGCTTTCCACGCGCGCCAACACCTTGCGCGCCTCCTCGAACGGCCAGGCACGGGCGGCCGTTGCAAGCTCGGAAAAAGCGCTTTTCGTCATGGATATCCTGGTGCCGTTAAACGTCTCGAAAGGGCGGGAAAGCTAGGCTTCCAGGAGATTAGCGTCAACGCGATTGCGGGCCGCAGGGCGGGGCCACTTCAGCATGCGAGAGAGTGACACCATCGGAGCCACGCCGGGTAAAGGCGAGAGTGCCCGCGCCCGAGAGCATGCGATCCTCGTTGGACGCATCGAAGTTCTGTATTCGCTCAGCCAGCAATATCTCTTCCTGCCCTTTGCCGCGTTGTGCATGGCAGCCTCGCTGATCCATCAGCAGATCCCGGTCTCCATCGCCTCGCTGCCGCTCGTGCTGCAATTCGTGGCCTCCGTCGTCGCCACGCGCCTGAAGGCCGCGTATGAGCGCGAAGCCGGCAATAGCGACCCCTATGTTTGGGCGCGCCGCCACATGCTGATGTCGGGCGTGGTCGGCAGCATCTGGGTCCTGGGCGCGATCATCTGGTTCGTGCCGGGCTCGTTCCCCGCGCAAGCCTATCTCTGCCTCGCATTCCTCGGCATGTCAGCCACCGAATTTGTCAGCCGCGCGGGCTATCGCCCGTCTTACGTCGCGCATGCCACAACGTCGCTCGGCCCTCTGGCGCTGATGCTGTTCTACGAAAGCACGCTGTATTCGATGATGGCCAGCATCCTAGTGCTGTTCTTCGGCGGCGTGCTCTACAGCTACAGCGAAACCGTGGCGCGGTTGCTCGATGAAAGCATTCTGCTGCGCTACGACAACGGCCTTCTGGTCCGCCGTCTGTCGCGCGAGAAATCCGGCGCGGAAGCCGCGCGCGATGCCGCCCTTGCCAGCGAACGCGCCAAATACACCTTCATCTCAAACATCAGCCACGAAATCCGCACACCGCTGAACGCCATCCTCGGCATGGCGCAATTGCTCGAACGCTCCGATCTTGAAAAGGCCCAGCGCGACCATGTGAAGGTGCTGCTGGAAGCCGGACGCGGCCTTCGCACCCTGCTCGACGACATCATCACCTTGGCGCAACAGCGCGAAGGCATGCTGACCACTCCCGAAGAAGGCTGCGATACGGCACAGGCCGTGCGTACGGTGGCGCGCCTGTTGCAGCCCAATGCGTGGGAAAAGCGCCTGCGGTTGGTTGTCAATATTGCTTCAGGCCTGCCGCGCGGCAACGCCGACCCGCGCCAATTGCGCCGCGTGCTTTTGAAGCTGGCGGGCAACGCCATCAAATTCACCGATCGCGGCAGCGTGGAGCTGGCGATCGACACCGAAACCGATGTGAGCGGCCAGAAGGTGCTGCGCTTCTCGGTGACGGATACCGGCCCCGGCATCCCCCAGGAATTGACGAACACCCTGTTCGAACCCTTCGCGAAATCCGACAACGCCTACAACCGCCGCCACAACGGCGCGGGCGTGGGCCTGGCCGTCGCGCGCGCCGTAGTGGAAAGCATCGGCGGCGCCATCGGCGTGATCAGCGAACCCGGCATGGGCACGACCTTCTGGTTCACCGTGCCGATCACCACCTCGCTGACACACGAGGTGACGGAAGAAGAACAAGTCGCCGCCCCCGGTGGTCTTTCGGTTCTGGTGCACGCGCCCGAAGAAGATATTCGCCAGCAGATCCAGTCGTTGCTGGCCCCGTTCGGCAACCGCCTCACCTTCGCGCCGACGCTCGCCGAAGCCACGGCCCTCGCGGGCCGTGGCGGCTTCGCCGTGATCATCACCTTGTCGTCGGGCCTGGATGCGTTGGTGTCGACGCCCGGCCTGCGCACACCCGTGCTGGCGCTGCTGACGAAACCCGGACAACCCTCGGAGGCTGCCGATGCGACGTTGCGCTGGCCCGCACCGGCGAGCGCGCTCTATCGCACGATCAACAGCGTACTCGGCGAATCCAGCAGTTCCGAGGATGCGGCGAGCGATGCCGTGGATGCCGCGATCGATGCGAAGGCGTTTGCAGAGCTGGAAAAATCGCTCGGTTTCAAGACGCTGATCGACATTCTGCAATCCTACCTGACGACCGCCGAGGAACTCGCCAGCGCGCTCAACAACGCGCTGGAGCACGAGGATTGGAACCAGGCCGGCAAGCTCGCCCAGGACATCGCCGGTGCGGCGGGTGGTTTGGGCCTGTCCGCCCTCACTGCTGCGGCCCGCTCGCTGGCCCAAGGCACCCGCGAGGACACCCGCAAGGACAACCTCTCCGAAGTCGGGCACACGGTCCTGTCGCAACATGCGCGGGTGCGCGAGGCGCTTCGCAGGCTATATCCAGACCTAGCCGCCTAGTCTCCGCGCCGCCTAGTCTCCGCGCCGCTGCGCACCCGCACTTCCAATAAGGAAAAGGCGCGCAAAGCGCGCCGGGTTGGGGAAGCCCTCCGCCGCCTCTACCCGGACCTGGCGGCCTAAAGGCCGCCATTTCTTTATGAAACTTTGCGCGCAAAGCGCGCGGGGCGGCCTAACCCCTCTTTTCTCCCAAGGTTTTTCGGGGACAAACCCAGCCTTCGCGTTGGCATCTTCGCGCTGCCCGCTATGGTGCGGGGAGATTGAGGCGGGGTTTCTGTGGTGCAGGCCGACAAATTGCCGTTGGACGCGGCCGGTGACGAACCGGCGCCCAATTCCTATGGCCGGTTTTCCACAGGCATCCTGCCCTCGCACATCCTGCGCCGGGTCATCCAGAACCGCCGCTTCGTACTGTCCCGCGAGGACGTTCTCGAAAACCAATATCAGCCCGCCAGCATCGATCTGCGTCTGGGCGACGTGGCCTACCGCGTGCGCGCCAGCTTCCTGCCCGGCCCTGAGGCGACCGTCGAAGACAAACTCAAATCCGTGTTCATGCACGAAGTGGATTTGACCAAGGGTGCGGTGCTGGAAGCGGGCTCGGTTTACATCGTGCCGCTGATGGAGACGCTGCAACTGCCCTCGCGCGTGTCAGGCATCGCCAATCCGAAAAGCTCCACCGGTCGGCTCGACGTGTTCACGCGGCTCATCACCGACAAAGCCCGCGCCTTCGACACGGTGGAAGCCGGCTATCGCGGGCCGCTTTACGCCGAGATCACGCCGCGCACCTTCCCGATCCTTGTGCGTAAGGGCTCGCGGCTGAATCAATTGCGTCTGCGCAGCGGCACGCCCGAATTCACCGACACCGAATTGCGACGGTTGCACGATACGAAAGCCATTGTCAGCGGCGATGCCGACATCTCCGGCGGGCTGGGATTGAGCGTCGATCTGCACAGCGCCGCACCCGGCGCGGTAGTCGGCTGGCGCGCCAGGCGGCATACGGGCCTGATCGACCTCGACAAGATCGCCGGCTATCGCGTGGTCGATTTCTGGGAGCCGGTCTATGCCGACGAATCCCGCACCATCGTGCTCGATCCCGACGAGTTCTACATCCTGGTCTCGCGCGAGGCCGTGGCGATCCCGCCCGATTACGCCGCCGAGATGATGCCGTTCAATCCGTTGGTGGGCGAATTTCGCGTCCACTACGCAGGCTTCTTCGACCCCGGTTTCGGCTATGACCCGGCTGGCGAGCCCAACGCCCGCGCGGTGCTGGAAGTGCGCTCCCGCGAAGTGCCGTTCATCCTGGAGCACGGCCAGATCATCGGGCGACTCGTATTCGAACGGCTCACCGACCCGCCGCCGGAAGTCTACGGCGCAACGCTGGGATCGAATTACCAGCGCCAGGGCCTAAAACTCTCCAAACACTTCCAATTGCCGTAAGGCGGAATTCCGCCTGATATATCAGCGCGGCGAAAGCGACTGTGGCACGCCGCCCACATCGCACTGCGAAAGCGTGTGCAGATGTTCGCCCGGGGGTTGCGCGAATTTGCAGTTCGCGCACAGTTCAAATGCCCTTTTCAAGCGGGGGAGATATGCGGCCACAAACCGTCATATCCGTGGGGCATGCGTGAGGCGGTCAGGTCGGTATCCCGATCGGCCGCCTTCGTTTTTTGGAACCCATCGAAATCGGTCCTCGCAACCGTTCCGCACAAATCCTCACCAGCCACGGCGCATCTATATGGAAAAAGGCTAAACTTCACTCTCACGCCGGACGTACGACCGCGGCATGCTCCTGTCGTATTCTTGTGGGGTATAACGTGATTGCGAAGTCTGTTTTCAAACGCATCGCTATCGCCGCGCTGTTCTGGTGCTGCGTATTCCAAACCGTGGCTGAGGCAGCGTCGCAAACGAGCGCGGCGCAAAACTGCGACCGTTTTGTCCGCAAAGGGCAAAACACAACCAACGATCCGATATGGATGGGTACGTCA
Organism: uncultured Alphaproteobacteria bacterium; assembly: GCA_903928515.1. Classification (GTDB taxonomy): domain Bacteria; phylum Pseudomonadota; class Alphaproteobacteria; order Micropepsales; family Micropepsaceae; genus CAIYRG01. The sequence goes on from CAIYRG010000205.1 coordinate 5,366, forward strand.
CAGATCGATCTCGATGACTTGCCGCCCAATTTTTTCGTTGCAGAAACGAGATATGCAATCTTCGATTTCGATCATGATGGCCACAACGATTTGGTCATCAGCCACGTAGGAGGGAGCCACTACTTCAGCGGCTCGTTTTTCGTTCTCGCACCGGACACCGTGACCGTCGAAGATGCGCTCACGAAGCTCTACCCCAGCAACAAAGACGGCGATGAAGATCTTGCAATAGATATCGCGAAGAAGCTTGGCTGGCGTGTATACGCCGGGGGGCAGCCTGAGCTCTATTCTAGGGTCGACCCGCGCTATGTCTATGTCAGCCGGATACGTGTGGGCTCGAAGATTTACTTGGAAGCACGCCCCGACAACTTTGCGAACAAGCCATCGGCCATAGTTTTCCAACTCGGCCCCAAAGGGCGCTTGCAGCACTTCTGCACTGTTCCGTGAGGTGGAAAACCCTACTTGTCCAACAAACAAGCGGATGCTCGCGAGGCTTAATTTCGCGGCCTTCAATTCGGCGCATATCTTCCTTGGTAATACCCCGGTGCCGTCGGCAGGACGTGACCAGGAACGATCTGGAAATCGATGCTCTGGCCATTGCCGTAAACATCGACACTGAATTTGTCGCCCGGCTTCACATCCAATTTGTGCGCGTGACAGACGATCAATCCGCGATCAATCGCCGGATATTGGTGTAGCTGGCAATTGTGCCCGGCCGCATCCCAGAACCAAGTGCCCGCCTGTGCCGAACCTTCGGCCGTGCCGATGCCGTATTCCTGATAGGTGCCGTCTTCGTTGTAATAAACGTAGCGCGGCGTGATCGAGGCCATCGTGTTGCCGAGATACGACCGGAACGATGCGGCCGTTGGGCGCTTGTCCGTGTCGGGCGCGTTCAACGGTTTCTTGAAGCGCAGCACGAACTGATCCGCCTTACCGCGTACGCTCGCATCGAAAATCGATTTGCTGTGATCGTCGGTAGCGTTGACGAGAATTTGGCTTTCGCCATCCAGCACGAAACCCGCCGCCAATACTTCGGTCTTCACCGCGTCCGCCTCAGCCCGGTGCAGCGCGTCGGTTTGCGTAAAGCCAGTGCCTTTGGCTGCCGCGTAGTCGACGACGACAAAAATACCGCCCGGTTTCAACGCCGCGAAGATCGATTTGTCGATGGCGGCGACATCCAACGGACGGCCTTCGACGCTGTACGAACTCTTGTTGTGCAGATCGTGATAATTGTCGGACGTCCACACCGCATCGACCTGTTCGGGGATGGCGAATTGCGCGTCTTCGAATTGATTGAAGGGCGACCACATCACCGAGACGTTGCTGTAAGCCGTGGTGTCGGCGATGGCGTACACATCATCGAGCGGCTTGCGCTCCTCGTGAATGTGCTCGGCGACGGATTTGCGCTGCTCCGGCGTGAGGCGCGCCGACCAGCCGAAGCGCGGCACGAAGGCATAGACACGGCCCTTGGGCCCCACCAGATGCGACAGGATGCGGGTGTAGTAACCGCCGCCCGGCATGATCTCGACAATCCTCGCGCCCGGTTTGATTTGCGAGAACGCCACCGTCTCGGCCGGATGGCGCACCGCGTCGCGCATCCGGTCGGCGGGGATGCGCCCGGGATCGGCCACGGCCGCCGTGACGGCAGCGGGAACAGAATCGGCGGCGAAGGAGGGAACGGCCGAACCCAATAGGATTGCCATGGCGGCAAGGTGCAGGCGCTTCATCGGATAAGCCTATGAGATGGGTGTTTGCGGAGACGGCGGTAAGACGATGGCGGAGGGGCGCGAATATTCGAAGGGTGCTTCCTCCCCCTTTCCACTCCATGCTATGGGAAACCCGGCTGCTCCGACAGTCTTCCGCGGCCTTAAGCGGGCGTAGCTCAATGGTAGAGCTGTAGCTTCCCAAGCTACTGACGAGGGTTCGATTCCCTTCGCCCGCTCCATCCTTCGCTGGCTCACGTGAAAAGCCCTTGAACATTGCGGGATGCGGGTTGGCCGCTGCGTTGTTGCTGCATCGCGACGGCCATCGCGCGCATATCTGCGAGCGGTTCGAAACGCCACGGCCGTTGGGCTCGGGCCTCATGATCCAGCCCGTGGGCCAAGCCGTACTACTCGTGGGGCCGATTTCGAAGATCTGGCCGGCAATCCGGATTCAAGCCGCGATGGTAGCAGGGCTAATCGGCAATCCCCTCGGATCGCTCGGATTAAGGGAAGGCGCGTAGCCGCTAACGAGCCCAGCTATTGTAAGTCGCTGCGCTCCAACAATTTCTGGCGTCGCTCCGCTCCACGAAAAGCTAGTGAAACGAAAACGGCGGGCCCTGCGGCCCGCCGTTCCAAACTTCCAAAAACCAGAGGCTTTAGAACTTCGCGTTCAAGACGACGCCCCATGTGCGCGGCGCGCCCAGGAAGTCGTAGACGTAGTTCACGCCCGATTGGCCCGCGCCTTGAATCCACAGATGGTTCTCGACGTTCTTGACCCACGCCGAAAGCGACCATTTGCCGTCCGCCGTGTCGTACTCGACCTGGAGGTCCGTCATGTGGAAGGCCGGGTTCACGCCATCATAGAACGGCGCGATGTTGGCGTTGGTCTTGCTCTGGAAGTGGACCAACACTTTCGTGCTGACCGAGGCGCCGCTGTTAAGATCGAAAATGTGGGTGTAGCTCACATTGCCGTTCCACGTCGGTGCGTTCGAGAGCGGAGCGCCGGTCTGCAAACCGGGGCGCAGACGCACCCAGTTCACTGTCGCCGGATTGGCCGCCAGGTTCTTTGCCGAACAAGCCGCCAGGTTCGCGGTGTTCACAATCGGCACCAACTTCACAGGATCGATTGTCGGCGTGATGTTGATCGTCGGATGCGTCGCCGAGCCGTAGTTCTGGCAGACCGGGTACTGGAAGGGATTGTCCGGGCCGACCTCTGTGACGAGCCAGCTCAGATTGAAGTCGATACGGTCGTTCCCCGTGACGAGCCAGTTGGTTTCCAATTCGGAACCATAGCCCTTCGAGCCTTTGATGCTGACGACTTGCGATGCGGCTTTGTTGGTGCCGTCAACGCCGAAGCCCGTGTTACCGAAGGTCTTCAGATCGTAATAGAAGCCGTCGATATTGGCCTGCACCTTGTTGTCGAAGAAGCGGTTCTTGATGCCGCCTTCGTAGTTGGTCACGTCATCAGGAACGCCGGTGGTGAAATTCGTTCCGGTGGACGAACCCGAGGGGCAACCGCCGCCGGTCGATGCCGGCAACGGATCGACATGCGCGCCGGACTGCAATCCGATCAGCGCGGAAAATTTCTCCGGGTGCTCCAGCGCGAGGTGCAGCACGATGCGGCCGCCGATCGAGCAGCCCATGACCACCGGCTTGTCCAGCGCGAGCGC
>CAIYRG010000206.1 GCA_903928515.1 uncultured Alphaproteobacteria bacterium
AGGCAGACGGAGGGGGGATTGCCTGGAAATCGCTTTCTCTATGGACTAAGCCAAACTTCGCAGGGAACGGCAGGATCGCATGGCCACCAAATCCAATTTCACGCCCTTCGCTTGGGACGACGCGCTTCGCCTGTCAGAGCAGCTCAGCGAAGACGAACGCGCCATCCGCGATGCCGCGCATGAATTCTGCCAGGAGAAACTTTTCCCGCGCGTGCTCGAGGCCAACCGGCACGAGCGCTTCGACACCGAAATCATGACCGAGATGGGCGCGATGGGCTTCCTCGGCGCAACGCTGGACAGCCATGGCTGTGCGGGCGTGAATTACGTGTCGTATGGGCTGATCTCGCGCGAAGTGGAGCGTGTGGATTCCGGCTATCGCTCGGCGTTCTCGGTGCAGTCCTCGCTGGTGATGTATCCGATCCATGCGTTTGGGTCGGAGGCTCAGAAAGACAAATATCTGCCCAAGCTGCGTTCGGGCGAATGGATCGGCTGCTTCGGCCTGACCGAGCCCGACGCGGGCTCCGATCCCGGCTCGATGCGCACGCGCGCCAAAAAGGCCGATGGCGGCTTCGTGCTGAACGGCTCGAAAACCTGGATCACCAATTCGCCCATCGCCGATGTGTTCGTGATCTGGGCGAAGGACGATGCCGGCGACATTCGCGGCTTCGTGCTGGAGAAAGGCATGAAGGGCCTTTCCGCGCCGAAGATCGAAGGGAAATTTAGTTTGCGCGCATCGGCCACCGGCATGGTGATGATGCAAGATGTGTTTGTCCCTGAAGGCAACATGCTGCCGAACGCGAAAGGCTTGCGCGGGCCGTTCTCGTGCCTGAACAATGCGCGCTACGGCATTTCCTGGGGCGCGCTCGGTGCCGCCGAGTTCTGCTGGCACGCGGCGCGCGATTACACGATGCAGCGCATCATGTTCGGCAAGCCCTTGGCGGCCACGCAGCTCATCCAGAAGAAGCTCGCCGACATGCAAACGGACATCACGCTGGGTTTGCAAGGCGTGCTGCGTTTGGGACGGTTGATGGACGAGCACAACGCCGCGCCGGAAATGATCTCGCTGTGCAAGCGCAATTCCTGCGGCAAGGCGTTGGAGATCGCGCGTGTGTCGCGCGACATGCACGGCGGCAACGGCATTGCCGACGAATATCACGTCATCCGCCACATGATGAATCTGGAAGCCGTGAACACCTATGAAGGCACGCACGACGTGCATGCGCTGATCTTGGGCCGCGCCCAAACCGGCCTCAACGCGTTCGGCGGCGGTTAATCGCAGCTTCGGCTTTTGACCGTGCCCCAAGGTGTGCAGAGCGAGAGATCGTAAGCCGCGCTGTTGAAACGCTCATGCCTCGGTCCAGGCGGGTCTGAAGCGATGGCCCTAAGCGATGGCCCGGGGTCATAAATGCCAGGCGGAGCGCCGCGTAAGATTTCGTAGCTGACTTCAATTTCCGTGTTCGTTGCCACCGGCTTTCCATCTGCCGAGGCGGGAGTCATCTTATTTGTTGCTTGAATTAGAGAAAACGCGCCGCGGTCCAACCACTGGCTGCCACTGGTTTCTGTGACAACGGCATTGGCAACTCTTCCATCTGCTAAAATCGTGGCGAAGATTTTCACCGTGCCTTCTTCACGAAGACGTCGTGCTACGGGCGGATATTCATCGCAGCTCAGCGTGGCTTTATCTACTTTAAGCGCAGGCGGCTGAATCGAACGATCTTGGTTGAGTGCTTTGACCGTCACGACGACGCGTTCGCAGGGATAGGCTTTCAAAGCTGCTTCACGCTCTCCCTGCGGAAGATCGCGCGCAGCAGCGTTGGCAGCCGCGATTGCGCAAGACATGACTATCAAGCTGATGCGGAATTTGCGAAGCGATGCCGATAGCATTGGCTGCTCCCGATTGCGTTTAAATGTTACCATGCACACCCACTGCCGTCATTCCCGCGAAGGCGGGAAACCCGGATTGGTCTGCGAGCTAGGCCTGGATGCCCGCCTGTGCATGACAGCGAACCGGCGGTGGCCAAAGCTTTCGATTTCACCGCAACTGCAAACGGTTAGCAGGCCGCCGTTTTTAACATGGACGGAACATGTCGGGCGCAGACGCGTTTTCACTCCAATCGTTGCGAGTGGGCGACAACCAGAAAGAGAACGTGTCATGAAAAACCATACGAAAATCCTGGCTCTTGCGGCCCTGGCCTTCGGAATTGCCACGACGGCGGCGGAAGCGAATTGCTCCGGCAGCCGCGATACGGGTACGGCGGTCGGTGCGGTCGGCGGCGGTTTGATCGGCAACGGCCTGTCGCACGGCAGCCTCGGCGGCACGGTCGCCGGCGCGGTGGTCGGCGGCGTCGCCGGCAACGCGATTGGCGGCAGCAATTGCGACAACGACCGTCGCCACTACAACCGCGCGGCTTACGAACATCGCTACTACCGCGATCACCGCGGTTCGTATTGGGTCGATAGCTACGGCCATCGCCACTACCGCTAGACGCAAGCGCGTTTGAAGAAAAAAATGGCCCGCCACCGCGGGCCATTTTTTATCTACGACACGTCATGGCCGCCCTTGAGGCGGCCACCCATCCAGCGAGCTTGCGAGCCGTAGAGATGTTGTGCGCTCGCAGACGCTTGCGCGATGGCTGGCCGGGTTAAACCCGGCCATGACGACATTGAGCTGCAACAATTGCACACCATCTTGCCAACCCCACCGCTGTCATTCCCGCGTAGGCGGGAATCCAGGATTGGTTTGCGAGTTAAGCCTGGATGCCCGCCTACGCGGGCATGACAATGAGGGTGAGTTAGCTCGTGCAGCGATAGGCTCGACACCCGCGCCCTAGCGTTTGCCTCTTGGCTGGGCCATATCGGAAGCATGGACACCCTCGCCACCGAAAGCGCCTCTGCCAAGCTGCACGGCCTCAGCGGCATTCCGTTCGAAAACAGCTACGCCAGATTGCCCGAGCATTTCTTTGCGAAGGTGAATCCCACGCCGGTTGCCCATCCCCGCCTGATCCGCGTGAACGCAAGCCTAGCGGGAATATTGGGGCTCGATGCGGTAGCCTTGGCGTCGCCGGAGGGTGTGCAGGCTCTGGCCGGAAACTTCATCTTGCCGGGCAGCGAGCCGATTGCGCTCGCCTATGCCGCACACCAATTCGGGCATTTCGTGAAGCAGCTCGGCGACGGGCGCGCGATTTTGCTGGGCGAGATCGTCGGCCGCGATGGCGTTCGCCGCGACATACAACTTAAAGGCTCAGGCCCCACACCGTTCTCGCGGCGTGGCGATGGTCGCGCCGCACTGGGGCCCGTGTTGCGGGAATACATCGTCAGCGAAGCTATGGCCGCACTCGGCATTCCCACCACGCGCGCGCTCGCCGCCGTCACGACGGGCGAAACCGTGATGCGCGATGGGCCCTTGCCCGGCGCCATCATCACGCGCGTGGCCGCGAGCCATATCCGCATCGGCACGTTTCAATATTTCGCGGCGCGCGGCGATGAAGAGGCAATCCGCACACTCGCCGATTACGTGATCGCACGGCATTACCCGCACGCAGCGAACGCCGCCAGTCCGTATCGCGCTTTGCTCGATGGCATCATTGCGCGACAAGCCGAACTCGTGGCGCGCTGGTTGTCGGTCGGATTTATTCACGGCGTGATGAACACCGACAACATGACGGTGTCGGGCGAAACCATCGACTACGGCCCCTGCGCCTTCATGGATGCGTTCGATCCCGCGCAGGTCTACAGCTCCATCGACCAGAACGGCCGTTACGCCTATGGCAATCAGCCGGGCATCGCGCAGTGGAATCTGCTGCGCCTCGCCGAAACGCTGTTGCCGGTTCTTGCGCCAGATCAGCCAGCGGCGCTCGAACAGGCGCAAGAAGCGGTGGACGCGTTCCCGGCCATTTTCCAAAAGCACTACACGGCAACGATGAATCGCAAATTCGGTCTGATGCAAAAGCGCAGCGATGATTTCGCGTTCGCCCAACGCTTCCTCGCACTGATGGCCGCAAGCCATGCCGATTTCACAAATACTTTCCGCGCGCTTGGCGATGCCGTGGGTAACGCCGACGCGTTCGAAGCCT
>CAIYRG010000207.1 GCA_903928515.1 uncultured Alphaproteobacteria bacterium
CCCGAACGACCGGCCGCTCGCCGATGGCGACATCGTCAACATCGACGTGACGGTGATCGTCGACGGCTATCACGGCGATACCAGCCGCATGTATTACGCGGGCGAGCCCAAGCGCAAAGCCACGCGCCTGTGCGAGATCACCTATGAAGCGATGATGCGCGGCATTGCTGCGGTGAAGCCCGGCAACACCACCGGCGATATCGGTGACGCGATTCAAACCTATGCCGAGGGCGAAGAGCGCTGCTCGGTCGTGCGCGATTTCTGCGGCCACGGATTGGGCCGCGTTTTCCACGCGTTGCCGAACATCGTGCATTACGGCCGCCCCGGTCAGGGTGTGGCGTTGAAGCCCGGTATGTTCTTCACCGTGGAACCGATGATCAATCTCGGAGGCTATGCCGTGAAGATCCTCAACGACGGATGGACCGCGGTCACGCGCGACCGTTCGTTGTCGGCGCAGTTCGAACACAGTGTCGGCGTCACCGAGGACGGCGTGGAAATCTTCACGCTGTCGCCCAAGGGTTGGCACTGCCCGCCTTACACGTAAGGCACCGCCGTTGTCCGCTTCATCACCGCCCGATGAATCCCCGCCGGATTATCTCGAGCATCGGCAGAGATTGCGCGAGCGCTTCCTCAAAGGCGGGCCCGAGGCTTTAGCCGATTACGAGATGCTGGAGATGCTGCTGTTCTCAGCCGTCCCCCGCCGCGACATGAAGCCCTTGGCGAAAAAATTGATGCACACCTTCGGCACCTATGCCGACGTGCTGACCGCACCGATCGAACGCTTACGCGAAGTGGACGGCGTCGGAGATGCCGTGATCGCCACGCTGAAAACGGTGGAAGCCGCAGCGCAGCGGCTGGCCCAAGCGCAGGTGTTGGACAAAGACGTGATCTCGTCGTGGGACGCGCTGCTCGATTATTGCACCGCCGCCATGGCCCGCAACCCCATCGAGCAATTCCGCGTGCTGTTCCTCAACCGCAAGAACGCGCTGATTAAGGACGAGGTGCTGCAGGAAGGCACTGTGGACCATACGCCCGTCTACCCCCGCGAGATTGTGAAGCGCGCGTTGGAATTGGATGCCTCATCCCTCATCCTGGTGCACAACCATCCGAGCGGCGATCCAACGCCTTCGCGCGGTGATATCGCCATGACGCGCGAGATTGTGCAGGCGGCGACCGCGCTGAAAATCCAGGTGCACGATCATTTGGTCATAGGCCGCGGCAAACATGCGAGCTTCAAGACGCTGGGTCTGCTATGACGCCCGCCTCAGCCTGAGCCCGCTTTAAGAGTTAACCTTTGCCATACGTTTTGCGCCAAATCGGCCTGTTTGCCGCGAGCCTGATCGGTGCCGCCATTCTCGCGGCGGGCATCGACGCGCTCACCGTGCCGGGCGCGACGGCCACCGCACCGGCATTCTTCGCGGCCTTAGGCGCGAAGCTGCCCGGCATATTGCGCTTTGATTTCGGCTTGAGCCCGATCGCAGGCCAGCCCGCACTGACAGCACTCGCGCCCGCCTTCGCTTTAACGGGGCAATTGCTGCTCGCCGGCGCCATCCTGACGCTCGCCGCCGGAACGCCGTTGGGGCTGGTGTTGTCCGACGAGAAAATCCGCAACATCGCGGGCCCCGTTTTGCAGGCCGCGGGCGCGGTGCCGATCTTCTGCGTGGCGATGGTGTTCGCCGTCGTGCAAGGACACAGCCCCGGCGCACCGGTAGAACCCGGCGCGTTGCTGTCGGTGTTCTCCGCCGACAAGGCGACGCAAGCCAATGTGTTGAACCATTACTTCGCGCCCGTCCTGATCGTCGGCCTGACCGGCGCGGGCGTGCTTGCGCTCTCTTTGTGGCGCGCGCTCGACGTCGCCATGGAGCAGCCCTATCGCGACGGCTTGCGCCGGATGGGATTGAGCGAGCGCGACATCCTGCGCGGCTTCGCGGGCCGTCACGCGCTGGCGCTGACGTTGAAAGGTTTGGGCGACGTGTTGCTGGCGCTGTTCGCCGGCATTGCCGTTGTCGAATGGATATTCGGCTGGCCGGGCGCGGGCGCACAATTCGTGCACGCCGTGGCGCTGGAGGATTGGCCGGAAGCCTCGGCCATCGTGTTCGTCATCGCGCTGTTGCGCATTGCTGCCGATTTGATCGGCGGTTTGGCGGCGGGTGCGCTCCTGGGTTGGGACAACGCATGAGTGCCTGGGTGGGTATTGTCGATCTTCTCCCCACACGCGATCCGAAGCGCCGCTTCGCGACCATCGGATTGTTGATGCTCGCCGTGTTGGCGGTGCTCTCCGCCGCGCATCGCGAACTGGCACCTTACGCGCTGGACCAAGCCAATACCGGCCCGGTGCTGGCGCCGGGCAGCATGGCTCACCTGTTTGGCACCGACGCGCTGGGCCGCGACATGTTGAGCGAAACGCTCTACGCGCTGGCTATCTCGATGAGCAATGCCTGCGTCGGATTTCTTGTCGCCATGGCGGCCGGCATGCTGCTCGGATTTGCCGCCGGACATTTGCTGGGGCGCTTCGGCATTGCCGTGCGCGTGTTCATGGGCGTGGCGGCCGCCATCCCGCCGTTGCTGCTGGCGCTGTTGCTGTCGGCGGCGTTCAATCGCGGCAGCGTGGCGCTGGCTGTGGGCTTGGCGACCGCGCCCATCACCTTCGTGCGCGTCTATGATCGCGTGCGGGCTTTCCTCATAGATAAAGATTCCACTTTCGCGCATGCCGGTGTGGAGCCGATGACCTTGTTCCGCCGCGATGTGATTTACGAATTCCACGATCTGCTGGCGATGAGCAGCGCCCGCGCCTTCGGATCGGTGGCCATCACACTCGCAACCATGAGCTTCTTCGGCTTCGGCGCAGCACCGCCCGCGCGCGATCTGGGTTTGATGATCGCAAGCGCGCAAAGCGTTCTACCCAATGCCTGGTGGGTGGCGGCAGCACCGGCGCTCGCGCTGATCGTGCTGGTGCTGGCAGCGAGACTTGCCGCTGGATTGGCAACCGGATCGACCGAGAACGAACGGCCATGACCAGCCCCCTAATCAGCCCATGACCAACGACGAGAATTCGCCCGAACTCGATCTGCAGCCGATGGAAGCGCCTGAAGGTCCGGCGTCGATTTTCCGCGCCTCCGACCTGACGGTGAAATTGCCCGACACGCAGAGCGCGGCGTTGAGCGGGTTTACGCTCGATATTCAACGTGGCGACGTGATCGCCATATTGGGCTCGCTGGGTGCAGATCGCGAAGCGCTGTGCGCGGTGATGACGCGCACCCTGCCCAGCGGAACGCGGCTGCGCGGCGATCTGCAATTTGCCTCCACAACTTCGGAAAAGCGCAAACCCATCATTTATCTCGGCGCGCCCGCGCGCTGCCTTTCTCCCTACACCACCGTGAGCGCACAACTGGCGCGCTATCTGTCGCGCGTTCTTGGCGTGCCGTTGGCGTCGGCGCAGGAAGAATTGCACCAGCGTTTGGGCCAGATTGCCGGCGCACCGGATATCGATCGCCTACGGGCGCGGCCCGGCGCTCTTTCTCCGGCCGAAATCCTGCTGGCGCTGCTGGCCGCGGCATTGGCGCAAAACCCCTTCGCCATTCTTGCCGATGAACCGACCGACGGCCTCGATCCGCGCGAGCGCGATGCCTTCCTGGGCACGCTTCAACACGAACGCGGAAGCCGCGATCTTGCGCTCATCTATCTCACCGGCAATCCGTCCATTGCCGCGAAACTGAACGGCCGCGTCGCCGTGCTGCGCAACGGCCATCTGGTGGAAGAAGGCCCGGCAAGGCGCTTACGCTCCACCGGCGCGCACGCCTATACGCAACAATTGTTTCGCAGCGTGCCGAAGATCGCCGCACCCGAAACCCTGCGCCGGGCCGCGCGCGCCGAACCGCTGTTGCAAGTACGCGGCTTTGCCTTCGACAAGCCGAAGAAACATGCGGTGAGCGATCCCGCGCTTGCGATCACGTTCGATTTGCCGCGCGGCGGCAGTCTGGCGCTGATCGGCGAACGGGGCTCAGGACGCCGCGCTTTGGCGCGCGCCGCAACCGGCTTAGGCCCGGTGCCGCAGGGCCGCGTTGTGTTCGATGCCGTCGATCTCGGAATCTTGTCATCGTCCATGGCCGCACGCCTGCGCCGGCGCATCGCCTTCGTAATCGGCGAGCGCGGCGGGCTGGATTCGCGCATGCGGATTTTGGATGTGGTGCTGGAGCCGATGCGCCATCTGCCCAAACGGGCCGAGGATATGCGGCAAGCCGCGCTCACCATGCTGGCGCGCGTGGGGCTGGCCGACGCGCCGCTGCTGCATCGGGTTTCCACGCTCAGTGAACTGGATCATCGCCGGTTGCAGATCGCGCGCGTGCTGGCAGCGGGGCCCCAACTGGTTGTTCTTTACGAACCGCTGGCCGGGCTGGACGTGCTGGGACAGGCCCTGATCCTCGATCTTTTGAAAGATTTGCGCACCCGCGAGGGCGCGGCCTTCCTGCTGATCACCGCCGATTTCGCGGTGGCCTCGGCCTTGTGTGAGGACGCGCTGGTGATGCGCGACTCCAAGATCGTGGAACGCGGCCCGCTGGCCAACATCCTGACCGCCCCGCAGGACGCCTACACCCAGACGTTGATAAGCGCGACCGAAGCCGGGTTTTCCGCCGCTTAAGGCTTTCCCCCTTCTGGCCTTCGGGACTAGAAGAACCTCGTAAAAACGACCTTTAAGGACTGCCCATGATCCCGCGTTATGCCCGCGCCGAAATGACCGACATCTGGACGCCGGAAACCAAATTCCGCATCTGGTTCGAGATCGAGGCGCATGCCGCCGACGCCATGGCCGAAATTGGCATGATCCCGCGTGAAGCCGCGAAGGTGATCCGCGAGAAGGGCTCGGCCGCCACTTTCGACATCGACCGCATCGATGCCATCGAGCGCGAAACCAAGCACGACGTTGTCGCCTTCCTCACGCACTTAAGCGAGATCGTCGGCCCAGAAGCGCGCTTCGTGCATCAGGGCATGACGTCATCCGATGTGCTGGACACAACCTTGGCTGTTCAACTGGCTCGTGCATCGGACATCTTGATCGCCGATGTCGACAGACTGCTCGCTGCCCTGAAGACCCGTGCCTTCGAGCACAAGATGACGCCGACCATCGGCCGCAGCCACGGCATTCATGCCGAGCCGACTACGTTCGGCGTGAAGCTCGCAGGATTTTATGCCGAGTTCGCCCGCGCGAAAGAACGGCTGCAAATGGCGCGCAAGGAAATCGCCACCTGCGCCATCTCGGGCGCCATCGGCAGCTTCGCCAATGTCGATCCGCGCATCGAAGAACATGTCGCCAAGGCGCTGGGCTTGGCCGTCGAACCCGTCTCCACGCAGGTGATCCCGCGTGATCGCCACGCGATGTTCTTTGCAACATTGGGCGTCGTTGCCAGTTCCTTGGAGCGGCTCGCCACCGAAGTTCGCCATCTGCAGCGCACCGAAGTTTTGGAAGCGGAAGAGTTCTTCTCGGCGGGCCAAAAAGGTTCGTCGGCCATGCCGCACAAGCGCAATCCGGTGCTGAGCGAAAATCTCGCCGGGCTTTCGCGCATGGTGCGCGCCTATGCGATGCCCGCCATGGAGAACGTGGCGCTGTGGCATGAGCGCGATATCTCGCATTCCTCGGTTGAGCGTTACATCGGCCCCGATGCCACTATCACGCTCGACTTCGCGCTCAACCGCGCGGTGGGCATGATCGACAAGCTGATCGTCTACCCCGAACGCATGCAGAAAAATCTCGATCTCCCGGCGGGATTGGTGAACAGCCAGCGCGTACTATTGGCGTTCACGCAAAAGGGCGTGTCGCGCGAAGATGGCTACCGGTTGGTGCAGAAGCATGCGATGCGCGCGTGGAACGGCGAAGGCGCGTTGCTCGATTTGCTGAAGGCCGATCCGGAAGTGACCGCGAAACTGTCTTCTAAGGAATTGGAAGAGCTGTTCGATCTTGGTTACCACTTCAAACACGTCGACACGATTTTCGCGCGCGTGTTTGGAACTGCCCGAAAATAACCCTTAGCGTTTAAGCATTACGACGTTTTCACGCCGGCGATTTGCGCGCGCGCATCCGCATGGTCTACGTTTGCATCCGCGAAGCGGAAAACACATGTCGTCGGTTCGGACTCAGCGCGCGAAAACGAAACGCAAGGCTTCGGCCTGGCGGTTGAGTTTCACGCTGGTCGCGATCCTCGCCTTCGCGATCTCGAGCTTCGTCACCCAAACGCATATCCATCACGCGGGCGCGGAACATGCGTTCGCTGCGAAGACCGTGGATGTGCAGTCCATCCGCGTGGCGGCGGATGCGGGCCAAGCGCAGATCAGTAAGGCGCAAGCCAACGCCGCGAAGCCCGAGCCCAAAGATCCCTACGCACCGAACGAAGACCCGGCGAATTGTCCGCTGTGCCAGGAAATCCTGCATGCGGGCCAATACGTAGCACCCGCCGCACTGCTTCTGTTCACGCCCACGGCAACCCCGCTGGGCACGGTGGTGTTCATACACACCGCCATTTTCACTGCGCGCCACGTTTCCGGCTGGCGCTCGCGCGCTCCACCTCTCGTCTGAACTGATCCGCGAATAGGGCGCGCAGGCGGCTTCACGGCCGTCGGCAATGATTCCCATTCGTGATCCGTCATGCGCCGTCCGATGCGTTTGCACGCATTGCGCCGACGCTCATTCAAGATGTGTTCGGAGTTCAAGACATGAGAGCTTTTGCCTATGGCATTGGCGCGCTGCTTGCCAGCAGCGGCCTGACGCCCCTGTACGCCGCAGACAGCACCATCGAAACGGTGGTCGTCACCGCCGAGAAATTGGTTGCCGCGCGCGCCGGCATCCAAACCCAAACCGGCGCTTCGGTTTACACCATCGACCAAGCCGCCATTCAGGCCGCACCCGGCGGCGACAACACGATGCTCAACCAGGTGATCCTGCAATCGCCCGACGTGGCGCAGGATTCGTTCGGGCAATTGCATGTGCGCGGCGAGCATAACGGCCTGCAATACCGGCTGAACGGCATCATCCTGCCCGAAGGCATCAGCGTGTTCGGGCAGACGCTCGATCCGCGTCTTGTCTCGCAGATGAAACTGATCACCGGCGCCCTGCCCGCCGAATACGGCCTGCGCACTGCGGGCATCATCGATCTGACCACCAAGGAAGGCACGTTCGAGCCGGGTGGCACGATTTCGATGTATGGCGGCAGCCACGGCACGCTCAACCCGAGCTTCGATTACGGCGGCTCATCGGGGAATTTCAATTACTTCGTGTCGGGCGATTTTCTGCGCAACGATCTCGGCATCGAGAGCCCCGATGGCAGTTCGACGCCCGCGCATGACACCACGCAGCAATATCACGGCTTCGGCTATTTCGAGGACATCCTCGACGAAGAGAACCGGCTGTCGCTGGTGCTGGGCACATCGAACGCTGTGTTCCAGATTCCCGATAGCCACGGGCTTCAACCCAGCCCGCTCGATGGTTTCACCGGGCTGGGCACAGGCGGCGCACTGAGAGTGGGCACGACCTCGCTGTATCCCAGCCAGGATGTGAACGAGAGCCAACGCGAGATCACGCATTTCGGCGTGGTGAGCTGGCAGCATGCGTCGGGCAATTTCGATCTGCAGACCTCGCTGATCACGCGCTATTCGCAATTGCAGTTCTATCCCGACGTGATCGGCGATCTGCTGTTCGACGGCAACGCGCAACGCGCCTCCAAGGGCGACACCGCTTACGGCGTGCAGACCGATGGTTCGTATCATCTGGGCGATGCGCACACGCTGCGCGCGGGTATCTATCTGCAAACCGATCGCGCGACGAGCGCGACGGATTCCCAAGTGCTGCCGGTGAACAATGCGGGATTGCAGACCAGCACGCTGCCGCTTTCCATTCCCGACTCTTCCGCGCACCGGCAGAACATCTACAGCGCCTATCTGCA
Source organism: uncultured Alphaproteobacteria bacterium (assembly GCA_903928515.1). Lineage (GTDB taxonomy): Bacteria > Pseudomonadota > Alphaproteobacteria > Micropepsales > Micropepsaceae > CAIYRG01. The sequence goes on from CAIYRG010000207.1 coordinate 7,932, forward strand.
GGACGAATGGAAACTGATCCCCAGCGTCACGCTGAATTACGGCGTGCGGTTCGATGCCTATTCCGCCGCCGACAGCGAAAGCCAGGTGAGCCCGCGCGCCAATGTGGTGTGGCAGCCCCTCGCAGGCACCACGATTCACGCGGGCTATGCGCGCTATTTCTCACCGCCGCCGTTTGAATTGGAGGCGACCGAAAGTGTCGCAAAATTCAACAACACCACAGCCGCAGCGCCGGGCACTGTGAACGACACATCGAAAGCCGAACGCGCCAATTATTTCGACGCCGGTGCGGAACGGAGGCTGACGCCGGAAGTCACCGTGGGCGTGGACAGCTATTACAAATTCTCCCGTGACCTGATCGACGAAGGCCAATTCGGCGCGCCGATCATCCTGACGCCATTCAACTACAAATACGGCAAGCAATACGGCGTCGATTTCACATCCGCCTATAAAAGCGGCCCGTTCTCGGCTTACGCCAACATGGCGTTAGAGACGGCAGAGGGCAAAGACATCGTGTCGAGCCAGTTCGCCTTCGATCCGGCGGATGTCACGTATATCGCCAATCACTACATCCATCTCGATCACGAGCAGAAGCTCACCGTATCGGCCGGCGCGTCCTACATCTTTGAAGGCTCGACGTTCAGCACGGATCTGCTCTACGGCTCAGGCCTGCGCAAAGACGGCGCGACGCCCAACGGCGATCATGTTCCGGGCTATGTGACGGTGAATCTCGGACTCAGCCACGCCTTCGATCTCGACGATTACGGCGCACTCACCGCACGTCTCGACGTAATCAATCTGTTCGACGAGCAATACGAAATCCGCGACGGCACCGGCATCGGCGTGGGCGCACCGCAATGGGGCGCACGGCGCGGCATCTTCGTGGGTCTGTCGAAGACGCTGTAACCCGGTCCTCAGGCTGAGCTTGTCGAAGCCCATCCTTCGACAAGCTCAGGATGAGGCTTTGCCGCTGCGGCCGAAGCGGTGCAGGAGAAACAGCAGCGGCGCGCCTATTCCTGAGAGCCAATGGAGATATTCCAGCCCGTCGCTCCATTCGGGCGGCGCGTGATAGATGTAATAGCCGGTGCCAGCGAGCCAGATGGTGAAGACGAACAGCGCCGTTCCCGTCCAGCGCTTCTGCTGTTTGCGCCACGCGGGCACGACATGCAGCGCCCAGAGCGCGCCAAACATCCAGACGCCGATCAGCGCGAACAGCACATGCAGGCGCATCAGCCATTGGCGCTGCGTGTAATCCATGTCGGTGGCGAATTGCAGCAGCAGCCAGGCCGTGCCGGTGAGCCAGATGGCAAGCGCAACGCCATACAGCGCCCAGCGCCAGCGGTTTCGCAGTTTCGGAGCGGCGCGAATGCCGCGGACATCGCTTGGGGCTGGCGCGCCGTTCGACGGACCTGTCATGGAAACCTCACGAAGAGAGACACCCTTAGGACCGCCATTCGGCGAAATGTTCTAGGGCGGCGGACGCTGCGCGGCAATCGCGGCCCGGAGACAACCTGACGGAGCGTCAAGTCTGTCCTTGTGGGGTGTTTTTGGCCGCAGCAAAGCGGCGTTGCTCCGGGGCTAGCGCTTCCGCTAAGTTGCCGCGCGACGGGGTTCGGCCTTCGCTTGGGCAGGGCCCCGTCTCGCATTTTGGCCTGACCGTTCCTATGTCAGGCCTGAGGGAATTCCTGCATGAAACGCCGCAGAACCATTTACGAAGGCAAGGCCAAGATCCTTTACGAAGGACCCGAGCCCGGCACGTTGATTCAGTATTTCAAGGACGACACCACCGCCTTCGACGCCAAGAAAAAGGCCGTCATCGAGGGCAAGGGCGTTCTGAACAACCGCATCTCCGAATATCTGATGACGCAGCTGAACGCGATCGGCGTACCCACGCATTTCGTGCGCCGCTTGAACATGCGCGAGCAGCTCATCAAGGAAGTCGAGATCATTCCTCTGGAAGTCGTTGTGCGCAATATCGCCGCCGGTTCGCTGGCGACGCGCCTGGGCATCGAGGAAGGCACGGCTCTGCCGCGCTCGATCATCGAATATTATTATAAGAACGATCAGCTGCACGATCCGTGGGTTTCGGAAGAGCACATCACGGCGTTCGGCTGGGCCAGCCCGCAAGACCTCGACGACATCGTGAACCTCACGATTCGCATCAACGATTTCCTCTCCGGCCTGTTCCTGGGCGTCGGCATCAAGCTGGTCGACTTCAAGATCGAATTCGGCCGCATGTGGGAAAACGATTTCATGCGCATCGTGCTGGCCGATGAGATCAGCCCGGATTCCTGCCGCCTCTGGGATGGCCAAACGAACGAGAAACTGGACAAAGACCGCTTCCGCCGCGACATGGGCGGCCTTGTGGAAGCCTATTCGGAAGTGGCGCGGCGCTTAGGCATCATGCCGGAATCCGTGCAGGGCGAAGCGCCTAAGGGACCGACGTTGGTAAAATGAAAGCGCGCGTCTTCGTCACTTTGAAAAACGGCGTTCTAGACCCCCAAGGCAAGGCCATCGGCCATGCGCTGGGCAATCTGGGCTTTCCCGGCATCGGGGAAGTGCGCCAAGGCAAATTGATCGACATCGAGCTGGCGACTTCGGATGAAGCCAAGGCCCGCGCCGAGTTGAAAGAGATGTGCGAGAAGCTGCTCGCCAACACGGTGATCGAGAAATACGAGATCGAACTAAAATGAAGCGCCTTGCCGCATCCATGATCCTGGTTGCGCTGTTCCCGGCCTTCGCGCTTGCCCAACCTTCCCCCGAGGCCGTTGCACAGAAAGCGGCGGATGCGGATGCGGC
>CAIYRG010000208.1 GCA_903928515.1 uncultured Alphaproteobacteria bacterium
CCGCCGCCATGTTCGCCATCGCGTAAGGGCGACAGAACAACCGTCACCTTATCGCCCGGATGCACTGTGCGCTTGGTCCAGCCCATGCGTGTGAGGTTGCCGGGGCTTGTGGCTTCAATCGACCATTCCACCGGCGGGTCGCCGGCCTTTTCCGCGTCGGCCAGCAGGAAGATGTGCACGTGCGGGTTCGTCCACTGATAATCCTTCACCGTGCCGTGAAGCGTGATCTGCTTGGTGTTGTCGAACATCGCGCCCGAATGGTGCGCGAAGGCTGGCGAAAGCGTCGCCGTAACGATAAGGGCTGCGCCGAGCGAAGCACGTTTGAAAGCACCGCTTTTCATATCCATCCTCCCATTTTCGCCACGCTCAAGAAGCGCAGCGTACATTTTGGTTTCTCAATTCTTCGGAAGCGGAATCGCCTGGTCGAGTTTGCGTTGCACAAAGATGTGGTTTCCATCTTTGTCGACGTCAGGCGTGTAGATGTCTTCCAGGCATTCGCCTTCCACCATGTCGAATTTGTGTGCGCGCTGGCGGTAATAGATACGCGATGTGCTCCACGGCTTGGTGAACACGTGCGGTGCGGTGATCGTCAGATCGTCCGAGATCGTGTCCGGCTTCGTGATGTGGATGCGTTCCACGATGTGCATGTCGCCGTTGTTCGGTACGCCCGAATCTTCGCCTTCCGCGATGAACGATTCCGGCTTCACGCCGATGGTGTCGACGACCAGCGTGTCCTTTTCCCAATGCCCGATAGATTCGCCGAAGAAGGTCTCATCCGGGTCTTCCGAATGTTTGCGGCCGTCGGTCCAGATGCGGCGCAGGCGGTTGCCGTCGCTTTCGCCGAGCAGGGTCACGCGGCCCGGCGTGAACAGAGCTTCGAACGAATCGTGCTGGATCATCATCCAGCTCGGCATGCCTTCGGGCAGGCAGTTGATGAAAAGATTGTCCGGGTGGCCGGCTTTGGAATGCGCGGCTTGCAGCGCGATCATCTCCGCGGCCTTGGGCGTCCATGGCGTCGGGTTGTTTTTGATCTCGGCGTTCTGCAGGCGCTGGTCGGGATTCCAGGTGCCGCTCCAATCGGGCAGCTTCGACAGCGCGGCCCAATCGGCGGCCGTCGCGGGCTTCGTCAGCGTGTCGCCGAAATCGGCGGCCATCGCCGCACTTATCCCCAACCCCACGCCAAGGGCGGCGGTCAACATCTGCAAAGCCGTTCTGTTCATTCCATCCCCCGACGCCGTTTAGAAACCCTCTTATACGTCCCCCCTGCGGCATCGCCAACCGGGTGGGCGATTTTCCGCCCATTGCCCCGCTTTTCACCGTTATAAAACGGCAAATGAGTCGTGCGGCGAGATGACGGCGAAGACCAGCGAACGCCTGTTGAACGAGATCTGGAGCGCCCTGGGCGGCGCCCCCGAATGGCTGCCGCTTGCGCGGTTCAAGACCGAGGGCGCCTCGCCGTCGGTGTTCGCCGTGTCGGATCTGGCGGCGTCCTCCATCGCGGCTGCCGGGCTGGCGGTGAGCGAATTGGTGAGCGCTCGTGGCGGGCCGATGCCCAGTGTCGCGGTGGACCGCCGGCTGGCCTCGTTCTGGTTCAACCACTCCATCCGCCCCTTGGGCTGGAAGATGCCGCCCGTGTGGGACGACATCGCGGGCGATTACCGCACCGCCGACAATTCCTGGATTCGCATTCACACCAACCGCGCGCATCACCGCGCCGCCGCACTCGCGGTGCTGAAAGTCGAGCCTCTGCGCGAGGACGTTGCGCGGGCCGTGGCCACATGGAACGCCGCCGATCTGGAAGGCGCCATCGTCAACGCCAATGGCGCGGCGGCCTGTTTACGCTCGCGTGGTGAATGGGCGATGCACCAACAGGGTATCGCGGTGGCGGCGGAGCCGCTGGTGCATTGGGCCGCAGTGGGCGCCGCACCGCCACCACCTTGGGAATTGTCGCGTGAACGCCCGCTCGCCGGCATTCGGATTCTCGATCTCACGCGCATTCTTGCGGGCCCGGTGGCGACGCGGTTTCTCGCGGGCTACGGGGCGGAGGTTTTGCGCATCGACCCGCCGGGCTGGAACGAGCCCGCCATCGTGCCGGAAGTCACGCTCGGCAAACGCTGCGCCACGCTCGATCTGAAAACGCCGACCGGTCACGGCGCGTTGAAGGATCTGATGGCCGAGGCCGATGTCGTGGTGCACGGCTATCGCCCCGGCGCGCTCACCGGTTTGGGATTTGCCGAAACGCGGCGGCGCGCGTTGAAGCCGGCACTGATCGATGCCTGCCTCGATGCCTATGGCTGGACGGGCCCGTGGCGCACGCGGCGCGGTTACGATTCGCTGGTGCAGATGAGTTCGGGCATTGCGGCCGAAGGCATGCGCGCGCAAGCAAATCCCACATCGGATGCACCGGTCTCGCTGCCCTTTCAGGCGCTCGATCACGCCACGGGATATTTGCTGGCCGCCGCGATAGTGCGCGCATTGACGGCGCGCGCGACGGGTGGCGATGGCGCCACGATCCGCGTGTCGCTGGCGCGCACGGCTTCGTTGTTGTTGCAGTGGCGCGCGGACGAGAACGAACCGGCGTTTGCCACAGAGACCCAAGACGATATCGCATCGGCGGTGGAGAATTCGTCGTGGGGGCCTGTGCGCCGCCTGTGCCCGCCGCTCACGCTCGAAGGTGCAGCGATGCGCTGGGATCACCCGGCCTCGGCACTCGGCATGCACGACGCGAGTTGGTAGCCGCTAATCTCTCCATGGCCGGGCTTGACCCGGCCACCCACGGCGCGTTTTAGCGCGCCGATTTCTATGCCAATTGCGCGGGGCGAGCATTGCGAGCGGAAAATTATCGGCGCGCAAGACTGCGCGCGTGCTGGGTGGCCGCATTAAATGCGGCCGTGGTGGGCGTTAAAGCGACTGCAAGCCAAAGCCCAACGTGTGCAACTCGCAATTCACGTCGGGCAATGTCACGGCGCAGCCATTCTCGCCGGTGAGCGTCACTCTCGGGACGATCTCCAAGC